>NZ_CAQIVA010000014.1:0-36367 GCF_948810725.1 uncultured Rikenella sp. | reverse complement strand
CACAACCGACGCTGCCAGCGAGGGCAATGCAAACATGGTTTGCAAATTGCCGAGCGGCGAGGAGAAAAACGAGCGGAGCGAAGTTAAAAAGAACAGTACCCTCCCGGGCAAAGACAGATAACGAACGATACAATAGAGAATATATGCGACAGATACTGAATCAATTTAAGACCGAAGACTGGCTTGCCGTAGGCGCCGGATTGTTGATTATGCTGTTGGCCATCGCGATGCCCGGCCAGATGCCCGTGATGCCCAAGAGCTTGGCGAGCTGGGGAGCCTGGCAGAACATCGCTCTGCTGATCGCAGGGCTGTTCGTGATCGTTTACGGCGCCGGCAAGATGCTCGGACGCTCCACGCGAGGGATACTGCCCTCGTTGCTCGTGATCTTCGGGATCGCTTTGGTCGCGCAGTACGTTGCCGGATTGCCCGCCGTGAAGAATTCCACCGGGCTGGAGAGCGTCTTTTTCGCCGTGGCATTCGGGCTCTTGATCAGCAATACCGTCGGCGTGCCGGATTGGATGCGGCCGGCGTTGCAGAGCGAGTTTTACGTCAAAATCGGGCTGGTGCTCTTGGGAACCACCGTTATTTTCGGCGAGATTATGCAGGCCGGGGCCTTGGGGCTGATTCAGGCACTGGTTGTGGTGCTGTGCGTCTGGAACTTCGGCTATTGGGTGGCCCGGAAACTCGGCGTGGATCGCGAGATGTCTACCATGCTGGCCAGTGCCGTGTCGATTTGCGGCGTGTCGGCGGCGATCGCCACTTGCGGGGCGATTAAGGGGGACAGCAAAAAGCTGTCGTATGTGATTTCGCTGGTCTTGGTGGTTGCCATTCCGATGATGTACGGGATGCCTTATCTGGCCATGTGGATGGGGCTGTCGCCCGAAGTGGCGGGGGCCTGGATGGGCGGGACGATCGATACGACCGGGGCCGTGGTGGCTTCCGGAGCGGTGCTGGGCGAAACGGCCGAGCAGTATAGCGTGATTGTCAAATTCTCGCAGAATGTCTTGCTGGGCTTGGCGGCTTTTGCGATTTCGATCTACTGGTCGTATGCCGGTAAGGATCACCGCGAGAAACCGACCGCAGGGGTGCTGTGGGAACGTTTTCCGAAATTCGTGTTGGGTTTCGTGCTGGCGTCGCTTGTTTTCAGCTTCGCGATGCCGGTCGAGACGGCGCATCGGATCGGAGGGGTGACCAAAAATCTGCAGGGCTTTTTCTTCGCCGTCGCGTTCGTTTGCATCGGGCTGGAGACCCGCTTCAAGGATATCTTCAACAAGGATTTCAAGAAACCGCTGTGGAGCTTTCTGATCGCACAGGGGTTCAACATCGTATTGACCTTGATCGTGGCTTACCTCTTGTTCTCGCATATCGGCGATTAGCCGGATGCGGATTTCTATCTGAAAAACGGGGGCGCTTCTTTTCGAAAAGAAGCGCCCCGTTCTCATTGGGTTGCAAAACCTCCGGCTATTTCTTCGCCTTTTGCGGCACGATCACCGGTAAGGCTCCCGGCAGGCATTCGATGTCGAGCGGGAAATCGGGCCCCTTTTCGCCGTCGATGTCCGACGTGACGTGTTCGTTTTCGATGTGCAGTTTGCGGGTCTGGAAGTAGACGATGTCGCTCGGATAGGCCGCCCCCTTCCGCTTCATCAGGAAATGGAAGACGTTTTTGACGCTCTCCACGATGTTTTCGCCCCGGATGATCAGGATGTCGAACAGCCCGTCCGTCGCGCTGGAGTGGCTGGCGAGTTTCAGGTTCCCGGCCGTCTGGCCGTTGAAGACCAGCAGCAGCAGGCAGCTCCCGCGGAAGGTCAGTTCGTCGGCTTCGACCGTGATGTTCATCTTGCGGAACGAAGGCAGTTCGCCGATGCTGCTGACGTAGTAGGCCAGTTTGCCGAAGACGTTTTTGAGGGCGGTCGGCGTTTTGTGCGACACTTCGGTGAAGAGACCGCTGCTCAGGACGTTGATGAAGTAGCGGTCGTTCACGCGTCCCATGTCGAGTCGTTCGGTCTTCCCGTTCAAAATAGCCTGGCACGCGTCGTCGAGGTTTTCGGGCATGCCGATCAGGTGGCTGAAGTCGTTGGCCGTACCGGTCGGCAGGATGGCGATCGGGATCGTGATATCCCGGTGGGTCAGGTAGTTGACCAGCCGGTTGATGGTGCCGTCGCCGCCGGCCACCAGGAGGTGTTCGGGGCGCAATTCGCCGATCAGCGTGCCGAGGTCGGAGAGACCTTTCTCCCGCGTGATGCGGAAAAGGGTCAGCACATAGCCGGCCTGCTGGTAATGCCGGGCGATCTGATCCAGTTGGGCGACGATCTGCGCTTCGCCCGAGATCGGGTTATAGAGGAAGAGTATATTTTTCATAGGTGGATAGCGCTTTGACGGAGGAGAGGCGCGGACTATCGGGCCACTCGTTTTTCGATGTTCGGCGTCATGTAGACCCCCATCGAGCCGTCCGACCGGCCGTAAATCAAGTAGCCTTCCAGTTCGCGATGCCGCGCCAGCAGCTTCTTGCTCTCCTCCAGCCCCAGCACCATACAGGCCGTCGCATAGCCGTCCGCGATGGCCGAGGTCGGCGCGATGATGGTCGCCGACAGCAGGTTGTGCACTGTCGGCCGCAGGGTCTGCGGGTCGATCGTGTGGGTCACTTTGTTGCCGTTCTCGTCGAAGGCGAATTTGCGGTAGTTGCCCGAGGTCACCAGCCCGGCGTCCGTGAGCCGCAGGATGGTCTGCAAGTCTTCGCCCGGCACCATGTTTCCCTCCACCGGTCGGTCGATCCCGATGCGCCAATCCCCGCCGCGCGGGCTCTCGCCGCGGCAGAGGATTTCGCCGCCGATCTCCACCATGTAGTCCCGGATACCGAGCGAGTCGAAGAGTTCGCCCACCAAGTCCGACGAATAGCCCTGCGCAATCGCGTTGAAGTCCAGGGCCAGTCGCGGGTCGGTCTTCACGAGGCGCCCCTCCTCGATCTTCACCTTGCCGTAGCCGGTGAAGACCCGGATCGAGTCGATCTCCCGTTGCGACAGTAGGTGCGGGGTCTCCTCCGTCCCGATGCGGTAGGCGGCGATCAGCGGACGCAGCGTCACGTCGAAAGCCCCCCGGGTGTCGTCGCTGATCCGGCGGGCGATGGCGAGGCACTCCGCGATCCAGCGGTCCGGCCGGGCCGAGGTGTCGTTCTCGTTGAGCCGCGTCAGCAGCGAGCTCGGGTTGTAGACTGACATCGAGTTGTCGAAATCCTCCAACAGCTCTTCGATATTCGACCGCAGGTCGCGGCCCTGCGGATCGTGGTAGACGATATGATAAGTGCTTCCCTGAGTAAAGCCGTCTACTATCGTATAGGACGTTTTCGGCGCACAGGAGAGGAGGCCCAGTGTCGCCCATGCGCCGAGAAGTGTCAGGCTGGTCGTCGTTTTCATAGGTTAGCGGGATTTGCGTTTCAGAATTTTCTCCACCGCCCGGTGGTAAGCCCGTGCATAGGCCTCCATGCCGTAGTCCGACGGGTGGATGTAGTCCACCATCCCGTCCGCCGGCATCCGAAGGTCGCGGCGCGAGAGGTAGTACAGCCCGTCGATCCCCTCCTTGCGCAGGTCGGCGAAAGCGCGCCGCTGCGCCCGATCCGCCCGCTCGTCGTCTGCGCGTTTCGCGGCGTTGGTCTGTCGGTTGGCATAGCCCGGGTGTTCGACGAGCAGAATCGGCACCTCCGGCCGTGCCTGCCGGAGGTGCCGCACGGCGTTCGTCACCAAGGTGTAGATGCTATCCTCCGGCACATACATGTTCGGCATACAGTCCACCACGTACAACGCCGCCGGAACCGAAGCCACGTAGTCGATCACCTCCGGTTCGAGTTTCCCGTTTCCCGAGAAACCGAGATTCACCACCGGCCGCCCCGTCATCCGTTGCAGCAGGTTCGTCCAGGCCATCCCCGGCCGCGACGCGCAAGCTCCCTGTGCGATCGAAGTCCCGTAAACGACGATCGGCGGCTGCGGCTCCCTCGGCACGAATTCGAATGCCGAGCCCTCCCGCAAGCCGATCTTCAGCTTCCGCACGGTATTGTAGAGCGGCAGGTAGAGCGTATAAGTCATCCCTGTGCCCGTCGTGTCCGGCAGCTCCCGGTAGGTGTAAACGATCGGATTGTCGAACGAATAGCTCCCCCAGCACCGTTCGCCCCGGTCGTTGTAGAGGTCGACGCCGCTCACCCCGGTCGCCGGCATGTGCGGCATCGTGTGCGCTTCCGTCACTTCGTATTGCACCGTAATCTCCGGCGAGTCGGTCGTGAATTGCAGATAGAGTCCCGCGCTGTTCCGCGACAGAGACCACACCGCCTCCCGCACAACCCGTTCGGCCGACTCCGGCAGGCGTGTGTAGTCTTTCTGTGCAAAACCTCGCCCGTGAATATAATCGACCTCTGCTGTTCCGGCAGCGACCAGCGGGTCGTGCCAGTCGACGGGAGACTGTGCCCGCGACGCCAGACTCCCGGCGAACAGTACGGATAGGAAAATGGTTTTGATCGGTTTCATGGTGCGTACAGATTATCCGAAGAAACTTCCCACTTTGCTGATGGCGCTCGGCAGGGCGAAAACCACCACCCGGTCGTAGGCCTGAATCTCGGCGTTCCCCGTGGCGATCATCGCCTTGTCGCCCCGCACGATCCCGCCGACGATCGCCTCGCGCGGAAAGTTGATGTGTTTGATCCGCCCCTTGGTCGCCGGGCTGTTCGGTTTGACGATGAACTCCAGCACCTCCGCATCGCATCCGTTGAGGCACTTGATCGCCTGCACGTCCGTGTTCATCGTGAACCGGAAGATCGAACTCGCCGTAATCAGCTTCTTGTTGATGATGGTGTCGATGCCGATGCTCTCGGCCAGCGAGATGTAGTTCATGTTCTCGACCTCCGCGATCACCTTCTTGACCCCCATCCGCTGGGCCAGCATGGCGGCCAGGATGTTGGTCTCGGCCCGCCCCGTGAGCGCCACGAAGGCGTCCATCTTGTCCAGCCCCTCTTCGATCATCACCTCGCTCTTGCGCCCGTCTTCGGCGATCACCAGCGTGTTGTCGAGCATCTCGGCCAGTTTGTAAGCCTTCTCGGGGTTGTAGTCCACCAGTTTGATGTCGATTTCGTTCTGGAGCGCCTTGGCGATGCGCCGCCCGATGCGCGAACCGCCCAGAATCATCAGGTTCTTCACGTCGATGTTCGGTTTGCCCGAAAAGGCCGTCACCTCCTTCACCGAGGCGCGTCCCGAAATGACGTAAACCATGTCGCCCTCTTCGAAAACGTCCTCGCCGCGCGGGATGATCGTCCGGCCCGCGCGCGAAATCGCCACCGTGCGGTATTCCAGGTTTTCGCGGTCGCGCGTGATCTCGATCAGCGAACGACCGATCAGCGGCGACGAGGTGTCGAGCCGGAAAACCACTAGCGAGAGCTTGCCGCCCGAAAAATCGACGTATTCCGAAGTGGAGGAGTGCCCCAGCAGCGTAATCACCTCCTGTGCCGCCGCCTTCTCCGGATAGAAGAGGTAGTCGATCCCCATGTTGATGAAGACCTCCTTGTTGTTGGGCCTCAGGTATTCGTCGTTGTCGATGCGGGCGATCGACTTGCGCGCTCCGAGCTGCTTGGCGATCGCCGCCGAGAGGATATTGGTGTTCTCCTCGGGCCCCACGGCCATAAAGAGGTCGCACCGCTGCACCTCGCCCCGGGTCAGGGTCTCGAACGAGGTGACGTCGCCCTCGATCGTCAGCACGTCCGACAGCGAGGCCAGCTCGTCGAGCCGCTTCTCGTCTTCGTCGATGATCGTGATGTCGTGGTATTCGTTGCTGAGCATCTTCACGAGGTGGCTCCCCACTTCGCCCGCTCCGGCGATCAGTATCTTCATGATAAACAAGAGATGAAACCCTCGCAAAGGTAGCGAAAAAAGCACTATTTTTGTTAGACGTTCCGCCTCGGGGGCGGGAAGTTTTCAAATCTTTCGGAACGATGTCGAATCTGTTGATTATCATAGCTATTGCTGTAGTAGCCGTGGGGCTTTTCGTGCTCGGACTGTCGATTACGCTGATCCGCAAGGGGCACGACCTGGAGAGCGACGTGGGAAGCAACCGCGAGATGCGGCGGCGGGGGATCGAGTGCGCGTCGGCCCAGATCCGGCGCGAGGAGGCCGAACGGCTCGGGCGGAAATTCGACCTGCCGGGCGGGTGCGACGGAGCGTGCGGGAGCTGCGCGGGAGAGGATAAATGTCGGTAAATCTGAAGAAATGACCCGTTGCGGTTGGGCCTCTCTGCGGAGTGTCCTGTGGTTAATTCTTTGGATATAAACGGGTAGTTTGTGCATATTTTGCAGCCCGGAGTGTTGCACGATTCGAAAAATGGTGTACCTTTGTCATTGTGAGGTGGTCTGCGGAGGGGGATTTGTGTCACCAAATTTTGACAGATGAACGGATGGAAACTCGTGTGGAGACGGTCGGTGACGGCCGGAACGGTTTTCCGCGGAGGACTGCTCGGGCTGTTGCTGTGCGCGGGGATGCTCGCCACGGGATGCGCGCGGCGGGGAGATGCGCCGTTCGGTTTGAACGGCGATGCCGAAGTGCGGCTTTCGCTCGGGGTGGATCACTCGGAAAATGAACAGGTCGTTTCGCGGACGGCGATGCCGCAGATCGATCCGCACAAGGACCTCGCGGTATACGTAATCAATACCCATGAGGATACGCTGGCCCGGTGGGCGTCGTTCGACGACGTGCCGTCGGTGTTGAGGTTTACGCCGGGGGCCTATAAAGTGGTGGCGGAATATCGACCGGCGGGGGCACGGGTGCCGGATTTCGATACCTATATATATCGCGCGGAGGAGAAATTCGTCATCAAGGCGAAAGACGATCTGCATATCAATCTGGTGGCGCGTCTGGCCACCGTCAAGATTTCGGTCGAGTTCGATTCGAATTTCGACTTCTTTTACCAAAGCTATTCGGTGGACATTCGCACGGTGGGGAAAGACTCGCTGCGATTTGTCGACGGCGAGACCCGGTGCGGATTTTTCGAACCGGGGAGCGTGCGCATGCGGTTCAATCTGGTGACCCGGGAGGGACGGCGGCTGGTCTTCTCGCCGGCGCCGCTGGCCAAGGCGCAGGCTGCGGATGCCTATACCCTTAAGTTGAGGGTGGCGTCGGATCAGGGGAATGTGTCGGGGATTATCATCACGACGGACGATGCGATGAATCCGGACAAGGAGGTTTGGGTCGAAGTGCCGAAGTACTTCCTGCCGAAAGATAAGCCGACGATCGCGCCGACGGGATTCGTTTCCGGGGTGTCGCAGAGCGTGTTCGAGGGGTCGGTGGCGAAGTGGAGCGTGGCGGCGGAGGCGCAGGGCGGAGTGTCGTCGTTCGTGATTCGGCTCGAAGACGGGCCTGCGGGCGTGCTGGGGACGAAGCTGGGGGCGGCTTTGGAGGGGAAATCGGAGATCGATCTGGCTTCGCTGCCGGAGGAGGCTCCGTTGCGGCGGGCGCTCAGGGAGGCGGGCTTTGTCTGGAGTGCGGGGTTGAACTCGCCGGAGGATGCGGCGATCGCCACTTCGGTGTGGGTCGATTTCAGCGGCGCGATGCGGGCTCGGGAGGATGGTTCGGCGGCGGTTTACGACTTTTCGTTCGCCGTGACGGATAACTACGACCAGCAGCCGGATGTGGATCACCCGTGTGCGGTGAAGGCCGAAGTCAGGGCGCCGACGGTCAAATTCATCGATATCGAGACGGGAAATATTTGGGCCACTCGTGCGTTCTTTACTGTGCAGGCCAATTATGATCTGAATACGGGAACTCATCCTATGGTGCAGTATCGGAAGACGTCGTCTCAGAATTGGATCGATACGGAGGAGGGAACGAACGGCGATGTGATCGTGACGGCGCTGAACGGTGGGGCTCCGGATGCAAGCGGTTTTTATGCGGCACAGTACGAATTGCGCGGCCTGCAGGCTGCTACGGAGTATGAGTTCCGGGTGCTGGCCAATGAGCGGGCGGTCTCGCCTGTTCAGCCGGTTTGGACAACCGAACGGAAATTGTCAGTGCCGGGGATCGGTGCGGACGGGAGTTTTGCGGCGGGGTGGAACGAGGCTGCGGCTACTACGGCGTTGGGAGTGACCGTACAGGCTCCGCCGGCGGGATGGGCGACCCGGAATGCGTTGACCACTTCGCAACGGGCATTGAGTACCGATCCGAATACGGGGAGCGGGACGGTCGCATGGTCGGAAGTGTCGGCCAATAACGGAACGTTGCTGGTGCCCAGTCCGGGGGATTATAATCGCAAGGCCGTACAGCTCCGGACGACGGGATGGGGGCAGGGTAGCTATTCCAAAGCCGACGGAGACAATGCCGGCAGCTTCTTCTCCGGTGGCGGTTCGCCGGCTTTGGGTGCACGGGTGCGGAATACCAGTGCGGCGATTCTTTATTTAGGGGCCTATTCGGCTTCGTCATTGGGTGATGCCAGTGAAACCTGGGAATATTACGCCAAATCCTGGTCGTCCAAGACCAAAGTGACCTATCCGTATGAAACGTTCCAGGGAGAAACCGTTGCGGAAACCGGGGCCGCTTTCGCATCGCGGCCGGCTACGCTGAATTTCCAGTATACGTTTACCCCTTCGACGGATGGTTCTCCGAAAGAGTTTTTGGTTCGGGCAGAGGTCTATGCGACGGATGGGACGAAGATAGGCGGAGTGGTGTGGAACAATGGCGCCGCGGTGACCAATATGACCAACCGCACGCTCGAGATCGACTATACGGTATTGGATAAACCGGCGGCGGTTCTCAAACTCTTCTTCAGCTCTGACGTGCGTTGGGAAAGCGTGGGAACGCCGAATGGCGGCCCGGATTATACCATGATGCGGAATGGCGACCCGCATATCGGGAATGTCTTGGTGATCGATCGTGTGACCTTAGGCTACGACTTCGAGTAGGCTGTGATAAAAAGTAAGAAAGTAAAACGGTATGGATATGAAAACATACGGAATACATAAGAAACTGCGGACTTTGACCATCGTAGCGATGGTGGTATGGGGTATGGGTGTGGGGCTCTCCTCCTGCATCTCGGCCAAAGACCCTTATGCCCAGAAAGAAGAAAACGGCGGGCGGACGGGAACGCTCAGCGTGGCGTCGCTGGATCGGGAGGGGGATTTTATCGTGGCGGATGCCGCCGGAGGAACCAAGGGGGACGGGGGGACGAAAGTGCCGGATATCTCGACGTTCCGCGTGGCCGTGCTCGACTATAAAGGGCAGAGCGTGGTGAAAAACAACCTCACCGGGCAGGAATACCGCTGGAAAACCTTTGCCGAAGTCGAAGGCGAGATGGTTACCATGCCTTCCGGGAAATACAAACTCGAAGCAGCCAGCCTGGCGGTCGAACCGCTGGCCGAGTGGGAGACACCGTACTACTACGGGGTGAAAGACTTTACCGTCCGGATATCGGAACTGACTACCGTCGACCTGGTGTGTCGGCTGGCCAACGTCAAAGTCACCGTCGAGTACGACAAGGAATTTCTCGAAAAAGTCGACAATCCGTCGGCCGCGGTCTATTTCGACTACACCGATCCGGCGACCGCGCAGCTCAGGTATGCCGAACTGCCGTTCCCGGTGGGCGAGACGCGCGCCGGGTACTTCAAAGTGCCGGATGACGGAAAGTTGTACGTCAAAGTGACCGGCATACGGAAAGAGGACGGCAAACCGCTCGGCGACGGAGAGGGACAAGTGAAGATTATCGAGGGAGTCAGGGCGATGGAGTGGCGCAAAGTGCGCGTCGGGTATCAGCAGAGCGGACAACTCTCGGCATCGGTGACGGTGGATTACAGCACCGTCGACTCGGAACACCGCGTCGAGATTCCGGACGGCGATGCCATTATCGACGGAGGGCCCAATAACGACAACTGGGAAAATGAAGGCGGTAACGAAGGATCGTCCGGGAAATTCGACATCGTCGGAGCTAATTTCAACGGATCGCCTTTCGTCATTACGGATCAACTGACCGTTTCGATGGCGGATAATAACCTGATCGACGTGCGATTCGACGCCCCGGAGGGGATCGACCAGCTGTATGTGACCATTCAGTCGGATGCTTTGGCCGAATTGCTGCCGGTGCTAGGGTTGGAAAACGGAAAACCGTTCGACATCGCCAATCCCCCGGCGGCCAGTGAGGCCGGGTGGGTCGATATGTTCGCCAATCCGGATATCGGAATTCTCGATCCGGCCGTGCCGATCAAGGGAAAGACTTCGCACACCTTCTCGGTGGGCGGACTGATGGGGCTGCTCGGGAGTGTGGCCGATCCGGCGACCAACGGAGCGGCCGTGCACAAGTTCGGCCTGAAGATGGTCGATAAGGCCGGGAAGGTCAAAGAGGCCACGCTGGCGATTAAGTTGACCGAATAGTTCGGGGCGGGGGGAGACCGAAGCGATCCGTATGCGGCTTTTCGGAGTATTAACGGAATAATTTCGGCGTATGACTACGCAAATCAGACATATAGCGAACCGGTTCTTTCGGAGCGGGCTGCTTCTCCTGCTCGGAGGCTGCTGCCTCGCGGGGTGCAACCGCAGTCCGCTGGGGGCGGGCGAGGGAACGCTTTCGCTGGCGTTCGAGCGGAACGAAGAACTCACCGTGAAAGGGGCTGTGAGCGCGGCGGCGACCGATGCGGGCTATGCCCTCGATATCGTGAACGAAGCGGGGGATACGGTGGCGCATTATAACGACCACCGAACCGTGGCGTCGATTCGGCTGGCAGAGGGGATTTACACGGTTCACGCGGCGGACAACGGCAAGAACGGGAGCGGAGAGCGGTTCGGCAGGCCGCGCTATGGCGGACGGCAGACGGTGACGGTCGTGGCGGGGAGGAATACGCCGGTGCTGATGACCTGTAAGCTGATCAACGTCAAGGTCAAAGTCGAAGAGTTCGAGCAGGCCATTCGGGACAATTTCACCGAGTATAGCTTGACGATTAAGCCCACGTGGGAATATACGGGGCGCGATACCCTGACCTTTACGCAGGCCGAGGTGGATGCCGGACAAGAGGGGTGGATCAACCAGACGGAACGGGGGCGGTTCGTCTTGATTTTCCGGGCGATCAACCGCCAGGAGCCGGATCGGAGACAGGTCTACGTGCGGACGATCGCCGATGCCGAGGGGGCGGATTTCTATCGCTTCCGCGTGCGGATGAACCCGGTGGGGAGCGTTTCGGACGGGGGAGCGATGTTCCGGCTTTCGGTGCGGACGGATGCCGCGGAGTACGAATTCCCGCTCGAATTGAAAGAGGAGACCCGGCCGGTGCCGGTGGTGACCAGAGCGGACGGAGGGAATGTGCGCGAACCGATCATGACCAACGTCGATGTGCGGGCGGGGAATGCCCGGCTCGATATTTCGGCCGCGGCCGGGATCCGGCGGTTGCGGATCCGGCACGAAGATGCGGCGGTGTTGCTGACATACGGGTTGCCGGGGATGATTACCCTGGGCGGGGGGAACGACGCCGCGACCGACGAGGCGCAGCGGACGGAGGTGCGGGGGATTGTGGCTTGGGAGCCGGGCTCGATGGTGGGGCGGACGAAAACGTGGGTCGACTTCTCGGAACTCATCAATACGGCCAAGGGGAAAGAGGGGGAGCATGCGGGGCGGTTATTGCCGGAAGGGTTGTACCCGGTGGAGCTCGAAATCTACGATGACGACAACCAGATGGTGAAACAGCGGATCGTCCTCTCCGTGGCGCGCGACTTCTCGACCGACGGGGCGCTGGCTTCCGAACTGGTGAACGGCGTGCCGGGGGTAGGGGCTAAGTATGCCTACGTGCGGGCGAAATGGCTCGGGGCGGCTCAGCCGACGGGGCTCGGATTCGAGTACCGGCCGGCGGGGGCGGGAGACGGAGCCTGGGTGACGGTGCAGGGGGCGACGGTGAGCGTCGATGCCGCGGCGAAGAGCTTCGTGGGCTTGCTGACCGGTCTGACTCCGTCGACCAGGTATGAGTTCAGACCGATCGGCGACGGCTTGGTGCCGGGGAGCGTCGGGACTTTTATGACCGGTGAATATACCGAAACGGCTGATTTAAATTTCGGATTCGACGACTGGACGCAAAACAAGAAGAATTGGTATCCGTCGAAGACAGCTTCTCATGTTTATTGGGCGACGGGGAATGAAGGGGTAACTACCTTGAAAGATGCCAATTCTACCCCGACGAGCGATGTGGCAGTCGGTGGCAGCGGAAAACAGGCTGCGAGATTGGAAAGTTTTATAGATTTGAAGGCGCTCGGCATCGGGGTGGGGCATGCGGCAGGTAATTTATTTATCGGAACGTTTGCCACCAATATGAACGATATGCGTAACAGTCCGAAATTCGGGCGACCGTTTGCGGGGCGACCGCTTTATTTGGAGGGCTATTTTAAATACATCTCGAAAAAAATCGTGAAGGCGGGGGGCGACAGCGGATCGACCGCTCATCCGGACTTGGTAGGTAAAGATGACCAGTGTCAGATTTATATCAGTCTGGAACATTGGGGGACAGCTTCTTCACGACCATTGAGCTATAACATGGCTTCGCTGGATCATCCTTCGGTGTTGGGATTTGCCGAATTGCACACGGTCGGGGAGATGAACATGAACGATTATGTCCATTTTGTGCTTCCGGTTCAGTATGATCCCGCGAAGATCGATACTCAGGTGGATCATATCGTGATTGTGGCTACGTCGAGTCGCTGGGGGGGAGACTTCTGCGGAAGCGAAGGATGTGTTTTGTTTGTAGATGAATTTAAACTCGGATGGGAATTACCGATTCCTGCGTCCGATTGGGTACAACCGGCGGATTGACCTATTGTGCAAAGTAGAGGCGATCTCGCGGAACGAATCCGGTAGAAAAACCTGAAATGAGAAAAAAAATATATTTGTTGGTGGCAGCCTTGGCGGCCGTTTGCGGGATGCTCGACGGACAGGTCGCTGCGCGGGAGAAGTTCGACCGCGGGATCACCATGCAGACATTCATGCCCAAAGGCATGTGGTTCTTCGGCGGAAACGTCTCCTATACCCAGCACAATAACGACGATTTCAAGATGTTCGGCCTGCTCAAGGACTTCTCCAGCAGGGGATACACCTTTGCCGTCAGGCCGATGGCAGGTTACTCGTTCGCCAACAACTGGGCTGCGGGGCTGGCGTTTACCTATGAACGCACCATGTTACAGATCGACAAAGTCAGCTTGTCCCTCAGCGACCTCAGTTTCGACCTTGAGGATTACTACAACATCGAGCATATCTATACCGGAACCTTGTTTCTGCGCAACTTTATCAACCTGGGGAACAGCAGGAGATTCGCCTTGATCAACGACCTCAAACTCCAGCTCGGCGGGGGACAGGGGAAGACCATCAATGGCAAAGGGGACGATATGAGCGGTACCTATACCAAAATTTACCAGCTCGGGCTGGTCTTTTCGCCCGGCGTCTCCGTCTTTATCAACGACTACTCGTCGGTCGAAGCGACCATCGGCGTGCTCGGCTTCCAGTACAAACGTACCGAGCAGATTACCAATCAGATCTATCATGGTTCGCGACAGACCAGCGGGGCCAATTTCAAGATCGATATTTTCTCCATTGCGCTGGGGATGACCTTCTACTTGTAGAGGGGGATTCTCTTTTTTCTGCGCGCTTTTTCAGTGGCGATGATGAAAAACAGACAGACAACCATCTGGATTCGACGGTTCGGCGCGGGCTGCGCGGCCGCTTTGCTGGCCGTCGGATGTATCAAAAACGATATTCCCTACGAAATCGTGCCCGGAAACGTGACCTCGATGGAGATACGCGGCGCCGAGTCTTTGACGCTGGACAACACCGCCCGGACGATCGACCTCGTGCTGGCCGATACCGTAGACCTGAGGCATGTTTATCTGGAAGACTTCCGCATTACGCCAGAGGCGCGGATCATTGACAATATGACCTTTCAGGAGCTCGACACCCTCGACTCCTACTACCTCGACCTGACGCAGGGCGGCGAACAGTATGTCATCCCGTCGATCGAGACCGACCCGTATACCTTCACGGTGATTACTTATCAGGACTACCTGTGGACGTTGCGGGCCACGCAGAATATCGAGCGCGTGTTCCGTCTCTCGCCCGAGCAGCAGATTGGCGAAGCGAGGTTCAGCGTGACGCGGTGCAGCGTGGGGGCTTCGGTGCCCGAGAGCGTGCCGCTGACCGAAATCGACATACAGGAGCTCAAACTGGGGCCGTCGAATGCCACTATGGCTTGGAAGGCGCCGGACGGGACACTGGTCGAAAACGTCGACGTGCGGACGATTCACGACTTCACCTTTCCGCAGCACTTTATCGTGAAATTCTTCGATATTACCCAGGAGTGGGTGGTGGCCGTCGAGCAGTCGAAACAGTACATTCTGGATCTGTCGGTGAATCCGTGGGCCAAGTTCGCCTACTTTTCGGCCCAGGGGCTGACCTCGGCCGGCGAGTGCGGTTTTCAGGTGCGGCCGGCGGGGGCGGGCGACGATGCGTGGAGCGCCGTGGCGGACGTCGAAGTCGACGGCACCTCGTTCTCCGGCAAGGCGACAGGCCTGCAACCGGCTACGAACTACGAAGTGCGGGGCGTGATCGGCGACAATTACGGCGATCCGGTGGCTTTTACGACCGATGGAATGCCGGAAATACCCAACCTGAGTCTCGACCAGTGGACGCTCGATAAAACGACCTGGTATCCGTATGCAGATGCGGCGAACTCTTATTGGGCGACGGGGAACAAAGGGGTGACGATGTCGAACAAGCCTTCGAATACGACACCCAGCGATGTGACGGTGAACGGGACGGGCAAGGCGGCGAAGTTGGTCACCCTCGGTGGGATACCGATTGCTAAGATTGCTGCCGGAAACCTGTTTGTCGGCGATTTCGTGATGAACGGACTGCCGACGACATTGCCGGCCATGCGGAAGTGTCCGAAGTTCGGGAGACCTTATACCGGGCGGCCGACGTCGCTTTCGGGATGGTTCCAGTACACCTCCGCGACGATCGACATCGCGGCGGACGACAAGTTGCCGGAGCTCAAAGCCAAGATCGGAGATCCGGATCAGTGTCATATTTACATCAGTTTGGAAAACTGGGGCGGTGCTGCGGAGCGGCCGTTGGGAACCGGCGTGCCGACGCTGTCCGATGCGAGCGTGCTGGGATGCGGCGAATTCTATACCGACCAGACGGTCGATAAGTACACGCCGTTCAAGATCGATATCCAGTATAAAAATGTGGCCGATAAGCCGACGCATGTCGTTCTTGTCGCGACCTCGAGCCGCTGGGGCGGCGATTTCTGCGGGGGCTCGGGCAGTGTGCTGTATGTGGACGGGCTGGAGCTCGGATTCGATTAAGGATGGCTGGCGGAAGGGGCGTTACTTATGGCATCGGGGGAGAACTCTCAAGAAGTTCTCCCCCGATGCCATTTGTCAGGGGCCGGTGCGGCGGCCGGGCGTTTGGGAAAAAGCAAAAATTTTCGTAATATTGCACCACATTCGAGTCGAGCGGCCTCTCGGGCGTTCGGCTCGAAACCCAAACCACCAACTTGAAATCGATCATGAAATCCGCGACAATCGTCTGTTGTCTGGCGGGGAGTTTGGCGTTGGCCGTCGGAGGCCCCTGCTTCCTCGCTCAAAATCGAGCCGTCTCGGCAGCCGTTCCGGCCTCTGTTCAAGAAGACTCTTCCCGAAAACCGCTGTTTATCACCGACATCGCGATCTTGTCCGACGGACGCGTCGTTACGTCTAATAAGGGAGATAAGTCCGTGCGCATCTATCGGGCGGGGCAGTGGGAAAGCCCGGTTCGGCAATGGACATTCGAACAGACGCCCACCGGACTGGCGGTGGGGAAGGGAGCTGCGGGCAAAGAGCGAATTTTTGTGACCACCTTCGATAAACGAGGGACGTTAGAGAGCATCGACCCGACGAAAGAGGGGGCGGAAGCGGTCGAGTGGAGCGTGGCGGTGGGATCGGGAGCCACCTCGCCCGTCTATTCCCGGGAAGGGTGGCTCTATGTCCTCAACCAGTTTGCGAATACCGTGGATAAAATCGATCCGGTGACCGGGAAGTTGATGGCGAGCGTGTCTGTGCTGCGGGAACCGAAAGGCGCCGTGGTTTCGCGGGACGGGAAGTACCTGTTTGTCGCGAATTTCCTGCCCGCTCAACGGGCCGATGTGGACTACGTGGCGGCGGACGTATCGGTCATCGACTTGCGCAACTTTAAGAAAATCAAGGATATCAAGCTTGCCAACGGGAGCAATGCCTTGCGTGGGATCGCGCTGAGTCCGGACGGGAAGTATGTGCTCGTGTCGCACAACATGGGACGGTTTGCCGTGCCCACCTCGCAGTTGCAACAGGGATGGATGAACACCAGCGCGCTGAGTGTGGTGGATGCCGAGACACTGGAATTCGTCGGCGGGATCGTGCTCGATGAACCGGAACGCGGCGCGGCGGGGATTTGGGATATCTGTAGCGTGGGAGACAAGGTTTATGTGACCCACTCCGGAACGCACGACCTGAGCGTGATCGACTATCCGGCGATGGTTTCGCGGCTCAAAGGATATCGCGGGACGGCGGAACAGCTCTCTTACGACCTGCGCTTCCTGTACGGGATTCGAGATCGGGTGGCGCTGACCGGCAACGGGCCGCGGAAGATGGCCGTTTCGGGGGATGGGAAGCAGCTGTACATACCGACCTACTTTTCCGATACCTTGAACGTGGTCGATTTGGCGGACGCCCGGAACATCGCGGTCGTGCCTTTGGTGAAGAATCGGCAGGAGAGCGATGCACAGGCCGGCGAACGGATCTTCAACGACGCCACCTTCTGTTTCCAGAACTGGCAGTCCTGCAACGGATGCCATCCGGGAGAGGCGCGGAGCGACGGGATGAACTGGGACCTGATGAACGACGGAATCGGAAATCCGAAAAACTGCAAAAGCTTGCTCTATTCGCACTTCACCCCGCCGAGCATGATCTCCGGGATTCGCTCCGATGCGGCGATCGCCGACCGGAAAGGGTTTACCCATATCCAGTTCTACGAGATACCGGAAGATAAGGCGTTGCAGGTCGACACTTATCTGAAAAGTTTGCAGGCCGTGCCCAGCCCGTATCTGGTGGACGGCCAGCTCTCGGCCAAGGCCAGAGAGGGCAAGAAAGTCTTCGACAAATACCGCTGCGGAGAGTGTCACAGCGGGGAGTACTTCACCGATATGCAGATGCACCGGATCGGCGACGACATCGAATTCGAAAAAGGATGGGACACGCCGACCTTGCGGGAGGTGTGGCGGACGGCGCCTTACCTGTTCGACGGCCGGGCCGCGACGATGCGCGAAGTGTTCGAAGTCCACCGGCACGGGCTGGAAGGCAAGCGGCCCAGCGCTAAGGAGATCGACGCGCTGGTCGAATACGTGAACTCTTTGTGACGGGGGGGGGGATATATGAATCAGGGATTCGGTATCGTTTATAATATAGATAAAGTCTGGTTCCGCGACTTCGGCGAGATGGTCGGCGAGATGCTCGACAAATTGACCGTCACGTGCGACGAGCGGAGCATCGTGCCCTTGCGGCTCATCTTCTTCGGCAACCCGGACGACAACCGGCAGTATGTCGAGCATCGGGAGTGGCTGCTCGCCTTGATTCGCGAACGGTGCGAACGGTTCGGGTGGCGGGTGCCGCTGGTCAGTTATGTGGCCCAGCGGTCGCTGGATTCGGGACTCGTGATGGAGTCGCAGTGCGTATCGCGGGAAAACTCGGCACGGGTGCGGGAGCATTGTTCGGGAGAGGGGGTGCGCTATTTCGTGGTCGAGGACGACGAAGGGAAACGGCTCTTTACCGAAGGGATTCTGCCCGCATCGATCGACGCGCCGATCTTGGAGCAGTCCAACGAAGTGCTCTCGAAACTCGGACGGGTGTTGGAGGCCGAAGGGATGGACATCAACACCATCGTCCGGCAGTGGAACTACATTGAGCGGATCACCCACGTGCCGGATACGCCGGGAGCCAATCAGCACTATCAGGACTTCAACGACGCCCGGTCGCACTTCTACGCCCGGACGGCGTGGAAAGGGGGATATCCGGCTGCTACGGGGATCGGGACGGCGCACGGCGGAATTATGGTCGAAGTGGACGCCGTGGCTTCGACCGGGAAAAAATGCGCCGCGGTGGCTTTGGACAATGCGTTGCAGGTAGCCGCGCACGACTACTCGCAGAACGTGCTGATCGGGGTGGCCGACAAGATATTCCGGCACAAAACCACCCCGAAATTCGAACGCGCCAAAGCGGTGGTGAGCGCGGATGCGGGTGTGCATGTCTACATCTCCGGCACCGCGGCCATCCGGGGCGAAGCCTCGCTCACCGGCGTGGGGATCGAACAGCAGACCGTCACCACGCTCGAAAATATCCGCTATCTGATCTCCAGGGAAAATTTGTGCAAACACGGAATAAAGGTCGATACCGCGCCGGAAATCCAAATTTTTCGCGTATATTTGAAGACCGAGAATTTCCTGGAAGCCGCCCGGACGATTATCGAACAGACTTATCCGGAAGTGCATGCTTTGTACGTACTTACGGATGTCTGTCGGGACGAATTGCTGATCGAGATCGAAGGGATGGCGGTCGCGGAGTGACGGAAAATGGGTAAGGAAAACATAACACGTATCAATCATACCATGAAAAAAGTAAAATGCTTTGCAGTTTCTCTGGCGGCGCTCTTCGGCGCTTCGTTGATTTTCGCCTCGTGCGGCTCTTCGTGCCCGGCCGACGCGCAAAAGGGAGCTGCGGCTGAAAACACCAACACGATGAGCAACAAAGCACCGTACCAGAAAAAGTACACCAACGCCGATTTCTACGACGCGCAAGGGAATTTCAAACAGGATGTCGCTAAGGAGGCTTTCCTCGACATGTTCGCGCATTACGATGTGCCGTTCACTCCGTTGATGGAGAAAGACATCTGGTTCACCGACTTCGGTCTGGGCGACTTCGAAAACTGCGGGATGGGCGGCATCTTCTGGATCAACGACTCGACCGAGGGTTACTTTGCACACAGCATCTACCTCTTGCCGGGCCAGATGATTCCGGAACACAAACACGTGAAAACCGCGTTCCCGGCGAAGAAAGAGTCGTGGATGGTGGACAAGGGATGGGTTTACAACTTCTCGGAAGTAGGCGAGGCGACGGAAGGGGCTGAGGCGCTCGTGCCGGCTTCGCAGAAAGCGACCACCGTTTCGAAAAACTACGTGAAACAGAACCTCGGCGAGGTGCTTACCCTCAAGGCGCCGGAAACCTGGCACTTCATGATGGCGGGTCCGGAGGGGGCTATCGTGTGGGAATTCGCCAACTACCACGATAACGCAGGGCTGCGCTTTACCCAGCCGAAAGCGGCATTGTAATACGACACATGTGTTCGTCCGGATCGGGAAACCTGCCGATTCCGGACGACTCTTTTTTGAGGCGGAGCGAAGCCGGCGAGGTGGTCGCTGCCGCTATTCGCATAAAAACAGACCCGAACTCAACCCATTGAATCGAAAACCGTTATGAGAACATACGATCACGTCGGAATACCGACCTCCACGCCGAAACCCGGCGAAGTATACAACGAAGGGATGAAAGTCTGGCTGACCGACTTCGCGCAGAGCCCCAATCGCATCGAGTGGCTGCGGTTCGACGCCGACTCGTGGATGCCGGAACTGATCCGGACGACCACTCATTTGGCTTACCGGGTGACCGATCCCGAAGCGGAGATGGCCGGCAAAAAGGTCTTGCTGCCTCCGACCGATTGCGGGGGAGGCAACTGGATCGCCTTTGTTGAAGAGGAGGGGATCGCCATCGAACTCATGTGGCAGGCTTAAATGAATGAGGTTTTAACAGACAGAATATTCCATACGATGAATAAATTCATAAACTCTACCGAAAATATTACCGCCGAATTGTTGGAGGGGTACACTATGGCCTTTGCCGACACGGTGAAACTCGGCGCCGAAAATATCGTAGTGCGCACCCATCCGAAAGCGGAGGATAAAGTGGCCATCGTCGCTTTCGGCGGGTCGGGACACGAACCGGCCGTGAGCGGATTCGTGGGCGAAGGGATGCTCGATGCTTCAGTGGTGGGCGATATCTTCGCCGCACCGGGAGCGCAGCGGTTGTTCCAGGCCTTGCAGATGTTCAAGCGTGATGCCGGGATTTTGCTCCTGATCCTCAACCACTCGGGGGACGTGATGAGCGGTAATATGGCCAAGCAGCTCGCCGAACGGATGGGGATCAAAGTCAAATCGATTATGACCCACGACGACATTTCTGCCGGACTGGATGCGGCGGACGAAGATCGGCGGGGGCTGGCGGGAGCGATACCTATGTATAAGATCCTCGGCGCTGCGGCAGAACAGGGGAAATCCTTGGACGAATTGATCGAGATCGGCGAACGGTTCAACAAGCAGATCGCCACGCTGGCGGTGGCGATGCGCGCCTGCACCCATCCGCAGAACGGAGCGACCATTACCGAGCTTCCGGAAGGGATGATGCAGATCGGGATGGGACAGCACGGCGAGGCTGGACAGGGGGGGAATGAACCTCTGGTGTCGGCGGATGCTACGGCGGAATTTATGGTCGGCCAGCTGATGAAAAAGCTCGATTTGAAGGAGGGAGATAACGTGTTGTTGTATATCAACGGCGTGGGTTCCACGACGTTGATGGAGCAATTCATCGTCTACCGGGCTGCGGCAAAGAAACTGGCAGCGGCGGGGATTACCGTGGCTGACGGGTTTGCCGGCGAGTTGCTTACCGTCCAGGAACAGGCCGGGTTCCAGATGATTCTCGGCAAACTGGATGCCGACCACCTCGACCTGCTCAAGAACTATAAGGCGGATGCGCCGTACTGGAAACGGTTCGGGAAGTAATCCATACATATTGTAAATCAGAGACTATGAGGCAGAAACTAACGATACCCGATTTTCAGAAGATGATTCGGCGCGCGTTGACCGATGTGACGGCGCGGGCGGGCGAATTCAGCGAACTCGATGCCGTGATCGGCGACGGGGATCATGGCGAAGCGATTGTCACGGCTTTGAACGCGATCGCCCGGGTGGCCGGCGCCGATGATGCGGCGGGGAAGGATTTCAAAGTGCTCTTGGCGGATATGGGCTTCGGCGTGATGCTCGAAACCAGCGGGTCGACTTCTACTTTGTTGGGCGGCTTGCTGCTCGGGATGAGCGACGGGGTGCCGGCAGGTTTGTCGGCGTTGGATGCTGCGCAGGTCAAAGCCATGTTCCGTGGCGGGTTGGAAGGTGTGCAGAAGAACACCAAAGCCATGCCGGGGGACAAGACCATGATGGACGCCTTGTATCCCGCAGTCACAGCGATGCAGGAATGCGCTTCCGACGATATCGTCGCAGTGCTGAAGGCAGGTGCCGAGGCCGCTCAGAAAGGCGCCGAGGCCACTGTGCAGATGAAAGCCAACTTCGGGCGAGCAAGGAACTACGGCGAGAAGTCGGTGGGGCATGCGGATAGCGGGGCTTCCTCGTGGGCCTGCATGTTCGGCGCCTTTGCCGCGGCGGTGGGGGAATAGGATTCCTCCGCTCCTCGAAAATCATTTTATAAACCGAAAACAGAAAAAACAGAGAAGATAATGGCAGATATGGATGGTATCCTTGAGAACAAGGATAAAGACTACGGCATCGGGATTCCGGTACAGGGACAGAACTACTTCGTGAAGGGGGCCGACAACCTCGACTGGGGGATGAAAGACCGCCTCTCCAGAATATTCCGGCCGAGTACGGGACGGACCGTGATGCTCGCGTTCGACCACGGATATATCATGGGGCCGACCTCGGGGCTGGAACGGCTCGACCTCAATATCGTGCCGCTGATTCAGTATGCCGACTCGCTGATGTGTACCCGCGGGTCGCTCAGAGCAGTGGTGCCGCCGACATTCAACAAAGGGATTTGTTTGCGCTACTCGGCCGGGTCGTCGATCCTGACCGACTTGAACAACGAGTGCGTTTTGGATCCGGTAGACGCCGTGCGGGTCAACGCTTCGGCGATGGCGGTGATGGTCGCTATGGGGAACGACAAGTTCGAGGCCAAGACCATCGAAAACCTCGTCCGGACGGCGGATGCAGGGTACAAGTACGGCATTCCGACCATGGGGGTGACCGCTGTCGGGAAAGATATGGTACGGGATTCCAAATACTTCGGTTTGGCATCGCGCGTGTGTGCGGAGAACGGAGCCAATATCGTGAAGACCTACTACTGCGACGGGTTTGCCAAGGTGGTCAATGCTTGCCAGGTGCCGATCGTGATTGCCGGCGGCAAGAAACTCGAAGAAAAAGAGGCGTTGGAACTCTGCTACAAAGCGATCAACGACGGAGCTATGGGGGTCGATATGGGTCGGAACGTCTTCCAGTCGGCCAATCCGGCAGCCATGATTCAGGCCGTGAGCGCTGTGGTGCACGACGGCTTGACCCCGGAACAAGGTTTCGAAATGTATAACGACCTCTCTAAGTAATAGACTTTTCGTATGAAACGTTTTATTCATAAAATATCCGTTCATTCGAAGGGGATGGCTTTGGGGGCGGCGCTTTGTGCGGTGGCCGGGTTGAGCGCCTGCGGGCCCAAACCGGTGCAGGACAAGATCCTGATCGCGGGATCGTACTGGGACACCATCGCCGTCGTCAATCGCAGCGCGGGGAATACCATCGAGTGGAAATACGGCTTGCCGAAAGGGGCGGAGTGCAATAGCGTCGAGATTATTCCCGGGACGGGCGACGTGCTGCTCTCTTATAAGAACGGCGCGCGCGTCGTGAAGCGGGATTCCGTTAATGGAGGGGGGACGATCGTCTGGGACTATACCGATGTGGCGCCGGGCGAAGAGTTGCAGACCGCGACCAGACTGCCGGACGGGGGATACCTGCTCGGAATCTGCGGCACCCCGGCCCGGTTTGTCGAACTGGACTCCACGGGGCTCAACGTGCGGCGCGAAGTGCAGTATGATTTGGGGATCGGCGACGCACACTCCCAGTTCCGGCGCATGGTCAAGGCGCGGAACGGGAACTACCTCGTGCCGATTATTACCAACGGGAAACTCTTGGAAATCAAGGACGACACGACTTTAGTTGCGGAACTTAACCTGGGTGGAAATCCTTTCTCCGTACAGGAGTTGCCCAACGGGAATCTCCTGGTGGGATTGGGCGATGCCCATTGCGCGCTCGAAGTCGATCGCTCGATCGGCGGACTCGTCCGGAGGATCGATGCCCCGGCGGGAGTGATCTTCAACTTTGTCGGACAGGCACAACTGATGCCGGGAGGTAAAGTCATGGTTGCCAATTGGCAAGGACATGCACCGGCAGATAAACGCGATACGCCGCAGTTGGTCGAAGTCGATCTGGGGAAAGGGACGCCGCTCGTGTGGAGCTATGACGGACGGAAAGATGGAGTACGGCTGGTTTCGGCCTTTTTCCCATTCAAAGAGTAGTGGGACAGGGGGAGCGAAGAGAATGATCGGTTCATGCAGAGAACGGTCGGGCCGCGTGGCGGCTCCGGCCTTTACTGCCATAAAAAAGGAATACTAACACCAAACCATACAATGATTAAACGAAGAATTTTTACGGCCGGTTTGTGGTTCGCTTTGGCTGTCGCAGTTCCTGTGACAGTGGGCGCGGCGACCGTTCTGGCTTCGCGGCCTGCACTGCCCGCGTCGGCTAAAAAAACGATCGGCAAAAAGCAGGGACAGACCGACAACTGGCTGCACCAGGCTTTGGCCGCTAAAGCTAAGATTGCTGCCGAATCGCCGGCAGGATTGCCGTTCGTATCGACCGAATACCGGCGCGGGACGGCTCCGGGGAAAGTCTCCGTAGACCTGACGGGATTGCAAGAGATCTCGCTGGTCACCTGGGCGACCCCGGACGGGAACGACTACGACCATGCCGTTTGGGCCGACGGTCGGTTTACCCGGAAAGACGGCACCGTGGTGCGGCTGACCGACATGAAACCCTCCGTGAAACGGATCGCAGGTAACTGGACGACCGTCGATAAAAACTTCAACGGCAGCAAGTTGAAGATTGCCGGAAAGGTCTACGACCATGGGATGATCGCCCATGCCAACAGCTTGATGACCTTCCCGTTGAACGGCGAATACACCCGGTTCGACGCTGAATTCGGGATCGACGACGGATCAGCCGGCGGGAGCGCCATTTTCAAAGTGATGGTCGATAACGGACGGAAAGAGGCCAAGGCGCTGGTCGCTGCGTGTCCGGAGGTGGAGACCAAACTCGGCGCCTTTATCGGCGCCCCGATCGAAGACTGGCTCACCTCGCCCGGGACGGCGCTGGAACAGGCTGCCGTGATGAAGACCGTGAGCTTGCTGGACAAACCGGCTTACTTCAACGACCGCATTGCCGCGTTGGAAGCCGAGCCGGATATGGCGAAACGCATCCTCGGCTATATGGATCTCGCCAAGCAGGCAGAGGTTGTGCTGAACTTGCAGAACCAACTCGCATGGCTCGACATTCCGGCCATTGGCAAAGCCTTGGCCGATATGAAGACCATGCCGGGATTCGACACGAAGAAATATGCGGATGATTATGCCCGCCTCCAGACCATTGCTGCCGGAGGATTCGACGGCATTTACCGGTTCGATCAGGCTGCCATGGCGCGTGCTACGGAGGCGATCGGGCTGAAACGTGACATTCTGTTGGCCAATCCGCTTTTGGACATGGACAAGATCGTCGTGACCAAATACGAACTCGGCGGCGATGCGCGCTACGTGATGGCGCCGTCGCTCGGGACACAACCCAACAACTGGTCGAACCAGTACTCCGGCGCTCGGGGCGGTTTCGACGCCTCCATCGTCGAACTCTCGAATTTGCGCGGCGGGAAACTCAAAGAGAGAGTCATTTACAAACCCAAGAGCGACGCGCCGGTTACGGACGTGCATATGCACTGGGACGCCGACCGGATGCTCTTTACCTCGGTGGACTCGGCCCGGCGGTGGCACGTCTTCGAAGTGAACACCGACGGGACGGGCCTGAAGAACGTCACCGCGGCCATTCCCGAACCCGACGTCGAATTTGCCGACGGGGCATACTTGCCGGACGGGCGGATGATTATCAATACCACGCTGGGATACCATGGGGTGCCGTGTGTGGACGGGGCCGATGCCGTGGGGAACTTCGCCCTCTACGATCCGAAGAGCGGCAAACTGCGGCGCTTGACCTTTGACCAGGACAACAACTGGAACCCGACGGTGATGAACAACGGCCGGGTGATGTACACCCGGTGGGAATACACCGACCTGATCCACTACTTCTCGCGCTTCGTCATGCACATGAACCCGGACGGAACCGAGAACAAGAACCTGTACGGAAGCGGCTCGTACTTCCCGAACTCCACGTTCGACATGCAACCGCTGCCGGGGAGCTCCAGCGCCTTTATCGGCATTATCTCCGGACACCACGGGATTGCGCGCTCCGGACGGCTGATCATCTTCGACCCCGCCAAGTCGCGGAAAGAAGAGAAAGGGATGGTGCAGGAGATTCCGTTCAGCAGCCGGCCTATCGAACCGATCATCAAGGATGAGATGGTGAACGGCGTCTGGCCGCAGTTCATGAAACCGCAGCCGCTGAGCGACAAATACTTCCTCGTGACCGCTAAACTCTCGCCGACATCGCTGTGGGGGATCTACCTCGTCGACATCTACGACAACGTCACCCTGCTCGCAGAGAGCGAAGGGGAAGGGTATGTGAATGCCATTCCGGTGGTGAAGAAAGTGACCCCGCCGGTGATTCCCGATAAAGTCAACCTCGACAGTAAGGAAGCCACCGTCTTCATTCAGGACATCTACGAAGGCGAAGGGCTGCCCGGCGTGCCCCGCGGGACGGTCAAGAAGCTGAGAATCCTGGCCTATGAATACGCCTATCGGGACTCCCCCTCGAACCACTCTGCACAGGGGATTCAGTCCGGGTGGGACATCAAACGACTGCTCGGCGAAGTGCCTGTCGAAGAGGACGGTTCAGCCATCTTTACCATTCCGGCCAATACCCCGATTTCGCTGCAACCCCTCGACTCGCTCGGACGCGCTATCCAGTGGATGCGCAGCTGGTTCGTCGGGATGCCGGGCGAAACGGTATCGTGCGTCGGATGTCACGAAGATCAGAACCTGATGCCCATTCCGAAACGAACCATCGCTTCGGCCAAGAAACCCGCTAAGATCGAAGTGCCGGAGGGCGGCGTGCGGCCGTTCACCTTCGAACTCGAAATCCAGCCCATTCTGGATCGCGCTTGCGTGGCATGCCACAATAACGAAAACGCGGCCGGAGGGAAGAACTTTACCGGCGGACGCTTCAACAACCTCTATAAGTTCAGCGACAGCTATCTCGATTTCCACCCCTACTTCTATCGTCAGGGGCCGGAAGCGGATATGTACGTCCTCGTGCCGTACGAGTTCAACGCCTCCAACAGCGAGATGGTGCAGATGCTCGAAAACGGCCACCACGGCGTGAAACTCACCGACAAGGAGTGGAAGACCCTCTACAACTGGATCGACTTCAACACCCCGTATCACAGCGGATTCTTCGACGTGCGGGATTTGAAAGTCGGCCAACACGGTTACGACCAGATCCAACGGCGGAAAGAGCTTGCCGACAAGTATGCAAATGGGTCGGCCGTGGATTGGCAGCAGGAGATTCGCGACTACGCCGCCCAGCTCGAAGCTCAGCCGAAAGCCGAACCGGTTATGCCGGCACAGGAGGCTGAAGCTAAAGTGAAAGATATCAAGGTGAAAGGTTGGCCGTTTACGGCAGACGAAGCTCGGGCGATGGTCGGCGACGACAATAAGCAGAGCGTCGAAGTGGCGCCGGGGATTACGATGAATTTCGTTCGGATTCCGGCCGGGACTTTCGTGATGGGGGCAGACAACGGCATTGCTGCGCCGAAATCGAAAGTGAAGATCGACAAACCGTTCTGGATGGGCGAAATCGAAGTCAGCAACGAACAATTCCGCGCCATCTTCCCGGAACACGACAACCGCCTGATCGGTCAGCACTGGAAAGACCACACCGGGCCGAACTACCTGGTGAACGAAGACTGGCGTCCGGCGATCCGCATCAGCTGGGAACAGGCCATGGAGTATTGCCGCAAGCTCAGCGAAGCGACCGGGCTGAAGATCACCTTGCCTACGGAGGCGCAGTGGGAATGGGCTGCCCGTGCCGGAGCCGAGGGCGACAACTGGTGGGGAGCGGATACCGACTTCTCCGCCTATGAAAACCTGGCCGATAAACAGTTGCAAAAGATGGCCGTGAGCGGCGTCGATCCGCAGCCGATGAATCCGAACAGTCCGGTATTCAAATACTGGGACTTCCTGCCCAAGGACGCTTCGGTAGACGACGGCAATATGCTGCTCGGCAAGAGCGGCTCGTACAAACCGAATGCATGGGGGTTGTACGACATGCAGGGGAACGTCGCCGAGTGGACACGGTCAGACTATCGACCCTATCCGTACAAAGCGAAAGCCGATGCGACCAACGTGTCGAATGCCGAGAAAGTGGTTCGCGGCGGTTCGTGGATCGACCGGACGAAGAACGCCAGCCTTTCGACGCGGCGTCACTTCCTGCCGTGGCAACCGGTTCGGAACGTCGGTTTCCGCGTGATTATCGAAGAGTAGGCGGGGGAGGAGAGAAGGGCGTGCTGCTGTGTTTTGCCATGCAAGTACGGCCTCTCTTCCCCAGTTTGTAGAAGGATCGAACCGGGATTTCAGCCTTTTGGCGGTTGGAATCCCGGTTTTGTGTACCTCGGCTCGTGCCGTTTAGAGATATATTCGCCCCGCATAAAGAGGGAAATCGTCAAAACTCGCTTGCGTGTTTTGACAAGATTTCCCCCGGCGCGCGGACAAAGAGCGGTGCGAGGAATTGGGCCGAGGCTGCCGTAGCGAAACGCAAGTTTCGCCCGTCCACGGGACGTGGGGCCCGCGCGGCCCGAGCGCAGTCCCCTCCTGTAGCCAGAGACGCGCGCCACGCCTAAAGGAGCGATTCAACTATTTCGGCTTACTGCCGAAATAGAATGAGTCGCGCAGGCGCGCGAATAAAGTTCTCCCGCGCGCGATCGCTGAAGTAGGAAATCATTCAAACGCGTAGTTCGCGTTTGAATAAGATTTCCGCCAGCGCGCGGACAGAGAACGGAGGTAGAGGCTGGCAGTGGAAATGCGTCAGCATTTCCCGTCCACGGGACGTGGGGCCCGCGCGGCCCGAGCGCAGTACCCTCCTGTCGAACAGACGCGCGCCACGCCTAAAGAAGCGATTCAGCGATTTCGGCGGTAAGCCGAATATAGATGAATCGCGCAGGCGCGCGAACAAAGGATTGGGAAAAGACGCTTCAAAGCCTATCCGCGCGCCACGCCTTAGGAGGGAAATCGTCAAAATGTGCTGGCACGTTTTGACTGGATTTCCCAAGGCGTGCGAACGAAGAATGGGGGTAGAGGCGCCAATAAAACACCCGAAGGACACCCGACGCAGAACAGTGCGTGAAAATTCGGCAGGCAATAGACAGACCCACGAAGCCCCCTTGGTCTGACTTTACGCGGGACGCCACCACGCCGTTAAATGGGACTTTCCCGTACTACTCGGATGGGGTTCCTGGAGAGTCTTATGGCTCAGGCCATTACAAGGCTACTAACGGTCGTCTCTACAAGGTAAGCACCTCTGGCGCGGGAACCCCGCTCGCCTGGTACCCCGCCCCGGGCTTCCGCAATCGTGCGGATGGCGTGCAGCGTGGCGTCGGCAACGAGGGTACGGTCTGGTCTGCGTCGGTGCCCGACGGCAGCACGGGCGCCTGGCGTTTGTTGTTCGATGCGACGCGCATGAATCCTTCGCATGCGGACAATCGCGGCCTCGGTTTTCAGTTGCGTTGCCTCTTGCAGAAGAAAAGGCGCAGATAGGGCCTGTTCATCCAAAACAGCGTTCCATGAAAAAGAAAAATAGTTTGAAAACAGATAAAATCATCGTGGCCGGCCCGTGCAGCGCCGAGAGCCGCGAACAGGTGTTGCGCACCGCCGCAGAGCTGGCGGAGCACGGTATCGTCGCCTATCGGGCCGGGTTGTGGAAACCCAGAACCCGGCCCGGCGGTTTCGAAGGCGTCGGCCAAGAGGGGATCGAATGGCTGGCCGAAGTGCGACGCACATACGGCATGCGAGTGGCGACCGAACTGCCCGGTGCCGCTTTCGTAGAACCCCTGTTGCGCAGCGGAATCGACATCCTCTGGATCGGCGCGCGTACCGTCACCAGTCCGTTCGATATGCGACAGATCGCCGATGCCTTGCGCGGCTGTGCCGTCGATCTGTACGTCAAAAACCCCATCGCACCCGATGCCTCCTTGTGGCTCGGCGCTGTCGAACGGCTCGAAATGGCTGGTATACAGGGCCGAATAGTCGCTATCCATCGCGGATTCCGTACCGGTCGCGAAGACATTTTCCGGAACGAACCGTTGTGGCGAATCCCTTTATGGCTTCGCGAACAGCGTCCTGAATTGCCCATCGTGTGCGACCCCAGCCACATTGCCGGTCGGGCCGATCTGGTGCCCGTAGTCGCCCGCACCGCTATGACGCTGGGGCTCGACGGGCTGTTCGTCGAATCCCACTGTGAGCCGAACCGCGCGCTGACCGACGCGGCCCAGCAGCTGACCCCGGAAGAGACGGGGCGGCTGCTCCGTGAACTTGAACTCGGATCGACTCGGTAAATTATTGTGTATGAAAAAGATACTTCGAATACTCTGTTCCTATCCGGCCATGGCCATTTTGCTCGGGGTGTATGCCGTGGTGCTGGCCGTCGCCACTTTCGTCGAGAATCGTTACGGGACGCCCGTCGCGCAACGGTGGATCTATCACCATCCGGTTTTTTATCTCCTGCAACTGTTGCTGGCGGTCAATTTTATCGGAATCGCGATCCGGCAACGCTGGGTGCAGCAACGGAAATGGGCCGTGCTGTGCTTTCATGCCGCTTTTGTCGTGATTCTGTTGGGCGCATTCGTCACCCGGCTGACCGGGCGCGAAGGGGTGATGCACATTCGCGAAGGGGAACGCTCCGCCGAGCTGCTCGATCCGACGAATCCGAGCCGCGTGGTCGAGACCCTGCCTTTCAGCGTTGAACTCCGCGATTTCCGCCTCGTGCGCTATCCGGGCTCCCACAGCCCTTCGTCGTTCGAAAGCGACGTCGTCGTCCGGCAGTCCGGACGGCCCGAGCGCGCGGCCAATATCTACATGAACAACGTGCTGCACATAGGGCCTTACCGGCTCTATCAGTCCAGTTACGACCCCGACGAACGCGGAACGGTGCTGATCGTGAACCGCGACCGGATCGGAACCTGGATCACCTACAGCGGGTATATTCTCTTGATCGGCGGTATGGTCGTGGCCTTGTTCGGGCGTCGTTCCCGGTTCCGCACCCTCGGGCGGATGCTGAAACAGACCGCCATACCGGTCGTCGGGCTGATGTTCGCGCTCGTCGCCTCGCCGGTTCGGGCGCAGGAGCGGGTCGATACGATGACCGTTTCGCAGTTGGAGGAGCAGAGCCGGCGCCAGATGGAGCGTATCGAGCGGGAACGTCCGGTCGGCGGGGCGGAGGAGTCGGCGGAACGGCGCACGACGGTGGATCGTCGGCGCGAGAAGAAGATGGCGCCGGTGTATGCGGTCGAATATGCCGTGTCGCCCCGGACGGCGCAGGCGTTCGGACGCCTGATGGTGCAGAGCGGGACGGGACGTATCCAACCGGTGGATACCTATGCTGCCGAGATCTGGCGGAAGATATCGCGCGACAAGCGATACGGGGAGCTGAATGCCGACCAGGTGCTTTTGGGGCTTCTGACCCAGCCGCAGATATGGAGTCGGGTGCCGATGATCGACGTGGGGAGCGAAGCGCTTCTGCGGCAGACCGGCATCGACGAGGAGCAGGCGGCCAAGGGGCGGTTGGCCTTTATCGATGTGCTGGACGACGAGGGCAACTATATTTTTGCGGACGAAATCGAACGTGTTTATGCCAAACCGGTGCGCGAACGGAACAAGTACGACAAAGAGTTGCTCAAACTGGACGAGAAGATCAATATCCTGAACGCGTTGTTTGCCGGTCGGATGGTGGCGATCTTTCCTCCGGCCTCGGTTTCGACGGACGGGGCGTGGTATGCGCCGGGCGACGACTTGAGCGCGTTTCGTGACCGCGATTCGATGTTTGTCAGCCGGATTTTCCCGTGGTTCGCCACCGAGGCGGTGCAGTCGGCCGAGACGGGCGACTGGACGACGCCGGACGAGATTGTCGGTATGATAGCTACGTACCAGGAGAAAAAGGCGGCTACGCTGGATATCTCTCCGCGTCGGATCGAGGCCGAAATGCTCTACAATCGACTCGATCTGTTCAAGTGGGCGGGTTTCGGGTATATGGGATTCGGTCTTGCGCTGATGCTGATTTCGATGCTCGGTTGGGCCCGGCCGTCGAAGGGGTGGCGCGTGGCGGGAGGCGTGGTGGTCGGGATTATCGGACTTCTTTTTCTCGCCCAGACGGCGGGAGTGGGACTCCGGTGGTATATTGCGGGTCGTCCGCCGGTTTCGAATGCCTACGAGTCGATGATTTTCGTGTCGTGGGCGACGGCGATCGCGGGATTGGCGTTCGGTTGGCGGTCGGGAATCACGCTGGCGGCGGCGACTTTTCTGTCGGGCGTGCTGATGTTCGTTTCGACGCTCAACTGGATGGATCCCGAGATTACGCCGCTGGTTCCGGTGCTGAAATCGCCGTGGTTGCTGATCCATGTGGCGGCGATTACGGGGAGTTATGGATTTTTCGGTATCGGATTCCTGCTGGGGCTGGTTTCGCTGACGGCGATGGCGTGCCGGACGGAGCGCAATGCGGCGGTGGTCGATCTTCAGGTGCGTCGACTGACGGCGATCAACGAGATGAGTCTCATTGTCGGTCTGGTGTTGTTGACGGCGGGGACGTTCCTGGGAGCGGTATGGGCCAATGAGTCTTGGGGACGTTATTGGGGATGGGATCCGAAGGAGACGTGGGCTTTGATTACGATGATGGTTTATGCGTTCATCCTGCATGCTCGGTTGGTGCCGGGGCTGCGACGAGGAGGCGTCTATCTCTTCAACGTGATGAGCATCATGGGGTTGGGTGCGGTGCTGATGACCTTTTTCGGGGTGAACTATTATTTGAGCGGGATGCACTCTTATGGGGGCGACTCGGCTCCTCCGGCGTTGTATATTATTTGGGTGGTTTACGGGCTGGCGACGGTCGTTGCGCTGTTGGCGTGGCGGAAACGCGTTGAGCATTGATGTCTCTCGTATACGGCTTGAGGACAGGGAGTTAGGGTGACTCTGCCGCGTTGGTTAAGGCAACGCGAAGCCAACGAGAACAGTTCTATTCGGGACAGTGCCTCGACTGCGCGCCACGCCTAAAGAGGGAAATCGTCAAAATGTGCTGGCACGTTTTGACAAGATTTCCCCAGGCGCGCGGACAAAGAACGGGGTAGAGGCTGCCATAGCGAAACGCAGTTTCGCCCGTCCACGGGACGTGGGGCCCGCGCGGCCTGAGCGCAGTCCCCTCTTGTGGGACAGACGCGCGCCGCGCCTTAAGAAGCGATTCAATCATTTCGGCAGTGAGCCGAAATAGTTGAATCGTGCAGGCGCGCGAAAAAGCGGCGGAGCGAAAGCGGAGCCGCAGTGAAGCGGACACGGGACGGAGAACTGGGCCGGGCTTGGGGCTGTGACAGTTCTTTGGGTTCGAAAACCGGTTGCGGTTTTCGAACCGCGCTGGGCCGAGCATGAGGCTTGGATTTGGGCGGTGAGTTGGGCTGTACTCTTGGCCAAGCTTTGAGCCGAGAGCGAAATAGCTAAGTCCCCGTGCCAACGGTCGGCCCGCAGCCCCCGGATGCGGAGGGTCGAAATACTCCGCTGACGCTCCGTCTTCGTTCTCCGCTGGCTGCGGCCGAAAATGAACTCGGCAACTTTTGCGACCTTTTGGTCGCGCGGGCCGGACGCCTCCCATCGGGCGGCCCGCAACACGCCGCTCCGCGTCGAGAGTTGCTGTCCCTCCCGGGCGTCCGACCGTAAAGTCAAATTGAAATAGGGTAGAGGTTGCCGGATATTTAGGGTAGACCCGGCCATCTTTCGCGTGCCTCTCGTCCCTGTTTATTCCGAGAGGCAACGCAACTGAAGACCATAGGCGCAGCTGTCGATGTGAACAGGATCGAGCATGCCGCATTCTAAGGCCAAATACATGCCCCGAATTGAACTGACCGTGGACGACCAGCTGTAACCGTTGCTGCCGACGGCCCACAACTCGCCCGTACTCCGAGTGCGGTAGCCCGGGGCGAAATTTGTGGAAACCGGCCTCAGAATCGGAGGTAAAAGTCCTGTGTCAGAGAGCGATATGCTTCCGTAAAATGTCCCTCCCCGTCTTCGATGCAAAGCTCCTCCCGAACGATTGCCTCCGGCTTCGGCCGCCGGAACGAAAACTCGATCGCCATCCGCTTCACCGGCTTGTGCGGCGTGCCCCGCACCTCAAGCATCCGATGCGCATACAACCCCCGTGCCGCAGCCTTCGCCACGAAGATCCCCGCCTCGTGGTACGGGAAAATCGCCGCGAACCGTCCGTTCTCACCCTCCAGCAGTTCCGATACCGCATCGATCAACTCGTCGTACGGCAACGCCTCCGCATGCCTTGCCGCCACCCTCGCCGCCGTCGGCTGCGTGGCTACTGCCGAGTGGTCGAAACCCCGGCGGAAATCAGTGCCAGCCATAAAATAAGGTGGATTCGAGACGATCAGATCGTATTTCGCCTCCCGATAGTTAGTCGCATAAGACTGAATAGCAGCATCGTATGCTCGCAAACGAGCCGCCCACGGAGAAGTTGCGAAATTGGCCTCCGCTTCGCGAGCAGCCTCCGAATCGACCTCAACCGCATCGATGACAGGCGGTTCCGCCTCCGTCGCAGTCCGTTGCGCCAACATCAACGCAATCACCCCCGTTCCCGTCCCGACGTCGAGCACCCGCCGCAAAGCACCCTCCAACGAGACCCACGCGCCGAGCAGCACCCCGTCCGTGCCCACCTTCATTGCCGCCCGCTCCTGCGTCACCGCGAACTGTTTGAATCGAAACGCGTTGGATTTCTGCATAGTCGTGGAAATCAGTCGATTCGCCTAATCTGAGCCCCCAGCGCATTGAGCCGCCCGTCGATGTCCTGATACCCGCGGTCGATCTGGTCGATGTTCTGGATCACGCTTTTTCCCTGCGCGCTCATCGCCGCAATCAATAAAGCCACCCCCGCCCGGATATCCGGTGAGGTCATCGTCGTTCCCCGCAACCGGATCGCATGGTCGTGCCCGATCACCGTCGCCCGGTGCGGGTCACACAGGATGATCTGCGCCCCCATGTCGATCAGTTTGTCGACAAAGAACAGCCGGCTTTCGAACATCTTCTGATGGATCAGCACCGACCCCTTGGCCTGCGTCGCCACCACGAGGAACACGCTCAGCAAGTCCGGCGTCAGCCCCGGCCACGGCGCATCCGCGATGGTCATGATCGAGCCGTCGATAAAGCTCTCTATTTCGTAGTGCTCCTGTTTCGGGATATAGATGTCGTCGCCCCGCTGTTCGAACCGGATACCCATCCGGGCGAACTGCTGCGGAATAATCCCCAGGTCGTCGTATGACACGTTCTGAATGGTCAGTTCCGAATGGGTCATGGCCGCCATCCCGATGAAACTTCCTACCTCGATCATGTCCGGCAGCATCGTATGTTCCGTCCCTCCCAGCGCATCGACCCCCTCGATCGTCAGCCGGTTCGAGGCGATGCCGCTGATGTGGGCCCCCATCCGCACCAGCATGCGGCAGAGTTGTTGCAAGTACGGCTCGCACGCCGCGTTATAGATGGTCGTCGTCCCCTGCGCCAGCACAGCCGCCATCACGATATTGGCCGTCCCTGTCACCGACGCCTCGTCCAGCAGCATATAAGCTCCCCGCAGCCGATGATCCGGCCCCGGAGCCCGCACGGTATAGAATTTCCGGTCGGTGTCGCAGTCGAACTCGGCGCCCAGTTTCTGGAACCCGATGAAATGGGTGTCCAGCCTCCTGCGTCCGATCTTGTCGCCTCCCGGTCGCGGCATGTAAGCCCGTCCGAACCGGGCCAGCAGCGGTCCGGTGATCATCACCGAACCCCGCAGCCGCGAAGCGGCCCGCCGGAATTCGTCGGTCTGGAGGTAATCGAGGTCGATGTGCTCGGCCCGGAAGCGATAGGCGCCCCGTTCCAGCCGCGTCACTTCGACCCCCATGGCACGCAGCAGGTCGATGAGTTGCAGCACGTCGATAATCTCCGGCACGTTCCGGACGGTGACCTCTTCCGGCGTCAGCAGCACGGCGCAAAGGATCTCCAGCGCTTCGTTTTTCGCTCCCTGAGGCTCGATCGAGCCGCTCAGCGGGCAGCCGCCCGTCACTTCGAATGTGGCCATATTCCTCGATTCTTGGTTTTGATGTGTCTAAAGTAATGAATTTTTCGGAAAGTCCGTCGGTTTTTCGGCCGGATTTAGAGGCGCGCCCGCCGTCGGAACTCCGCCAGCGCGACGGCTGTGGCCATCGCTACGTTGAGAGACTCGGAGGTCTCTCCGGCCGCCGTGGCCGGGAAGGGCGGAATGTAGAGCTTTTGGGTGACCTGTGCCGCCACGGCGGCCGAAATCCCTCGCCCTTCGTTTCCCATCACGAGCAGCCCGGGGACGTCTCCCTCTTGGGGCAGGTTGCAGCGGTAGATGTCGTCGCCCTCCAGAAACGTGCCGTAAACGGGTACTCCCGCCCGGGCCGCTTCGCAGAGCAACGGTTCGAGCGGCCCGTAGTGCATCCGCACGCGGAATATCGCTCCCATGGTGGCTTGCACGACTTTCGGATTCCAGCAGTCGGCGGTGCCGGGCGAGGCATAGACTGTCCGCACGCCGAACCAGTCGGCGAGGCGCAGGATCGTCCCTACGTTTCCCGGATCCTGCACGTCGTCCAGCACCAAGGCGAGTCCTTGCGGCATCCGGGAGTTCTTTGCGGCATTCCGGTCGGCGGGTATACCGGCCACGGCGAGCACGGGGGTAGGGGTGCGCAGAAACGAAATCCGCCCCATATCGGCAGCCGAAAGCTGCTCGCCGACGCGGTAGAGGGATTGCACGGCAAAGCCGGATGCGAGCAGCTCGCGGACCATCTTTTCGCCTTCGACGACGAATGCTCTTTCTTCCTCGCGTCCGGCTTTGTCGCCGAGCGATCGTATCCGTTTGATTTCTGCTTTTGTTAACATCTTTTTTAATCGTTCGTTTCCTGTGTCTACCCGGACGGAACCGTACCTTTTGACTTCGTCTTCCTCGTGCTACCTCGGCAAATCCCGCAAG
>NZ_CAQIVA010000013.1:0-40459 GCF_948810725.1 uncultured Rikenella sp. | reverse complement strand
GCGGCGGGCTGCAACTCGTCGGAGCTCGTTGCTGCTCTCCGCTGGTGGCGAACTGCTATAGGCCGAGAGCGAATAGCGCGGTTCTTCGAACCGCCGGCCTTGTCGCCCAGGCGCGGAGCGCCTCGGGGGAGTGGGCGACAGGCCGAACCCGACAGAATCGGGGCGAACTGTTGACCGAGCTTTTGCGACCCTTTAGGGTCGCGCGGGCCGGACGCCTCCCGCCGGGCGGCCCGCAACACGCCGCTCGCGCGTCGAGAGTTGCCGTTCCTCCCGGGCGTCCGAGCTGCTATCAAGTTAGAATAGGGGTAGTTCCAGCCCATTGCCCTCCGCGGGCACGCGGCCCGTTTATTCCGAGAGGCAACACAACTGAAAACCGTAGGCGCGATTTCCTCCGCGGGCCGGGTTTAAATCAGTCATACTGAACAAGACACGCCAAGCACTCGTACTTCCATCATCCCCTGAAGCCGACCAGAAAGACCCCTCATTGCCGATAATACGTACATCCCCTACACTGACATGGCGGAAGCCCGGGGCGGGGCACAAGACAGTTACCGCCAGCATCTCTCCCCCATAAAGCCCCCATTCTAACAGAAGCTATTCTTCGCCCCCGAAAAAGCTCGGAGCGATCGGCCGCATGTTGTAGTTCGACGCCATGATGCTCCCGTACGCCCCCGTCGAGCGCAGCGCGAGCACATCGCCCCGCCGCGACTCCGGAAACTCGATCTCCCGCGCGAAGACATCCGACGACTCGCAGATCGGCCCCGCGATCGAATAGACCCCCATCGCCCGTTTTTCTTTTTCCGCCTCCGCCGTCAGGTTCTCGATCCGGTGATGCGCATGGTACAACGCCGGCCGGATCAACTCCGTCATCCCCGCATCCACGATCGCAAAACGCGCCCCTCCCGCCGTCGTTTTGGTGAAGAGCACCCGCGTGATCAGCTCCCCGCACTGCGCCACGATCGACCGCCCCAGTTCGAAATGCACCGTTTGATCCTCCCGCACCTTCAGGTGGTCGTGGAACGTGCGGAAATAGCCCGCGAAATCCGGAATCGGCTCCTCGTCCGGCCCCTCGTAATCGATTCCCAAACCCCCGCCCATGTTGAGATGTCGGAGCGTCACCCCGCGCTCCTCGAACCACCGCGCAATCTCATTGACCCGCTCCGCCAGCTCCGCGAACGACTCCAGATTGCGGATTTGCGACCCGATGTGGAAATGCAGCCCCACGATACGGATATTCGGCAACTCGTTCAGCCGGGCCAGCGCCTCGTCCACCTCCGTGTACGAGATACCGAACTTGCTCTCCGCCTGCCCCGTCGAGATGTACCGGTGCGTCTCCGGCCGCACATCCGGATTGATCCGCAGCGCGACATTCACCCTCCGTCCCTGCGCCTTCGCCAGCCCGTCGATCACCTCCAGCTCCTGCAACGACTCGCAGTTGAACGCAAAAATCCCCTGCTCGATCGCATATTCGATCTCCCCGTCGCTCTTTCCCACCCCCGCAAAGACGATTTTTTCCGGCGCAAAACCATTCTCCACCGCGCACCGCACCTCGTATCCGCTCACGCAATCCGCTCCCAGCCCCGCCCTCCGGATCTCCTCCAGAATCGGCCGCTCCACATTGGCCTTCATTGCATAGTGGATGTGGTAACCGTAACGGTTCGCCTCCTCCGTGGCGACGCCGAGCGTCCGCCGCAGCAAGTCGAGATCGTAGTAATAGAAAGGCGTCGGAGGTACCGTCGCCCCCGGCTTAATGGCATATTTCGACATAACAGTGATACAGTCTATCGGTTAAAACAATCGAACAAATGGTCGTTCAGCGCCTGGAGCGTCTGCCGCTTGTGCTCCGTAGCGACCAGCACCGCCATACTGCGGTGGTTCGCCCCGTACGAGATCATCCGGATTGGCACCTCGCGCAGGCTGTGGAAGATACGCGCCGCCAGCCCCGCATGCCGGTCGTCGATGCACCCCACGATGCAGACGATCGTATTGTCCCGGTTCACCTCCACCGAGCCGAACGGCCGGAGCTCCCGGATGATATCCTCCAGGTGGCACGTGCTGTCGATCGTCAGCGACACCTCCACCTCCGACGTCGTGATCATATCGACCGGCGTGCGGTACTTCTCGAACACCTCGAACACCTTGCGCAGGAAACCATACGCCATTAGCATCCTCGCCGACGCGATCCGCACCACCGTAATCCCGTCCTTCGCCGCAATCGCGTGGAAATCCATCGCATTGTCCTCCGCATCCGAGATCAGCGTCCCCTCCGCCTGCGGCTCCATGCTGTTCTTGAGCCGCACATTGATCCCCGCCTCCTTGCACGGCTGGATCGTCGCCGGGTGCAGGATTTTGGCCCCGAAATAGGCCAGCTCCGCCGCCTCGTCGAAACTCATGCGACGGATCGGGAACGTCCGGTCCACCACCCGCGGGTCATTGTTGTGCATCCCGTCGATATCCGTCCATATCTGCACCTCGTCCGAGCCGATCGCCACCCCCATCAGCGCCGCGCTGTAGTCGCTCCCGCCCCGTCCCAGATTCGAGAGGTTCCCCGCCGCATCCGTACAGATAAAACCCTGCGCAATGTAATAGATATCCTTGTCCGTCTCCGTCACCCGCGTCGTCAGCTCGCGCCGCAGACGCGCCATATCCGGCTTCCCCTCCCCGTCCGTGTGCATGAACTCAGGCGACGTCAGCAGCTCCGCCCGATGCCCCAGCTCCTGCATGTGGTGACAGAAGATCGCGCTCGTCAGCAATTCGCCCTGCGCCAGAATCAGCTTGTCCGACACCTCGCCCCGGTAGACGAACGTCTCGTCCGCAATCCGCGCCAGCACCCGCTCCATCCGCTCTCGTGCCGCATCGCGGTGATCCGTCAGCAACTCGTCGATACAGGTCGAATATTTCGTGCGGAGCATTTCGAGCGTCTCGCGCACCGTCTCCCGCTCCCCCTGCGCCGCAGCCGCCGCTATCCGCACCAGCGCGTCCGTCGTGCCCGACATCGCCGACAGCACCGTCAGCCGTGCCCCCTCCGAAGTGATGATTTCCGCCACGCGGCGCATGTTGGCGGCCGAACCGACCGACGTGCCGCCGAATTTCAGTGTTTTTATCATGAGTAGTGTTAAATGACGAACGAATCGTTAATTTTGTATCGCGACCATCGGAAAGATTCCGCGGTCGTCGTAGTCGGCTGCAAATTTAGCGGAATTGCCGCCGAAACGCGCGCCGATGTAAGAAATTGAACGATAACGCCGAAATTTGTTGAAAATATGACAAGTATCCCCGTCGTCGTCGAGACCATCGTCCGGAAGCAGCCCTTTTTGGAATACGCCCTGCTCGAAGGGATCGTCAACCTGTCGGCCCTCGCCCGGTGGCTGCGTCCCGAAGTCGAGCGACAGGCCGGCCGGCCCGTCAACGAAGGAGCCATCATGATGGCCCTCAAGCGGATGGGCTCGCGGCTCGAACTGCTTTCGAACATGCGCTTCCGGCGCGTGATCGGCCACCTCGGCGACGTCGTCGTGCGGTCGAACCTCGCCGACCTCACCTATCGCAACTCCCCCTCGCTGTTTCGGTGCCAGGCCCGCCTGCTCGAACACGTGCACGAGTCGAAAGAGGCCTTCTGCACCTTCTCCCAGGGCGTCGGCGAGACCGCCATCGTCCTGAGCCACTCGCTCGTCGCCGCCGCCGAAGAGATTTTCCGCGACGAACGACAAGTCGCCAAATCCGACTCCCTCTCGTCGATCACCCTCAAACTGCCCGCCGAGAACAGCCTCTATCCCGGCGTTTACTACTACATTTTCAAAGAGTTGGCCTGGGACAACATCAACATGGTCGAACTCATCAGCACCACCAACGAATTCACCGTCGTCGTGCACGACGACGACATCCACCGCGCCTTTTCGATCCTGATGGACGTGAAGCGCGGCGCCGCCTTGTAACCGATTTTCCGTTGAAATGAAACCGAACTTCCAACAACTGCCGACCTCCCGGATCGTCGGGCCCGAGCCGTCGGAGATCTGCGCCGTCCGTTTCGATTCGCGCGCCGTCGCGCCCGGCGACCTGTTCGTCGCCGTGCGAGGTACCGTGAGCGACGGCCATGACTATATCGCCGCCGCCGTCGAGCGCGGCGCCTCGGCCGTCGTCTGCGAGACCTTGCCGCAGGGAGAACTGAACCCGTCTGTCTGCTATGTTCTTGTGGAGGACAGCGCCCGGGCTTTGGCCGAACTGGCCGGAGCCTTTTATGGACACCCCAGCCGGCAACTCCGCCTCGTCGGCGTGACCGGCACCAACGGAAAGACCACCGTCGCCACCTTGCTGTACGACCTTTTTACGGCCTTGGGGCACCGCTGCGGGCTGATTTCGACCGTCGTCTACCGCGTGGGCGACCGTCGGATCGACTCCACCCATACGACGCCCGATCCGCTGACCCTCAATCGGTTGCTGGCCGAGATGGTCGAGGCCGGGTGCGACTACTGTTTTATGGAGGTCAGCTCCCACAGCGTGGTGCAGCAGCGGATCGGCGGTTTGCAGTTTGCGGGAGGGATTTTCACCAACATCACCCACGACCACCTCGACTACCACAAGACCTTTGCGGAGTACATCCGCGCGAAACAGGCCTTTTTCACCCGGCTGCCCGGGGAGGCCTTCGCGCTGACCAATATCGACGACCGGAACGGCGAAGTGATGCTCCAGAACGCCTCGGTCGGTCGGCGGGCGACCTATTCGTTGCGTAACGCGGCCGATTACCAGTGCCGGATCGTCGAAGAGCTTCCCGACGGGATGCAGCTGTCGTTGGCCGGTCGCGACGTGTGGGTGCAGTTCATCGGGCGGTTCAATGCCTACAACCTGACCGCGATTTACGGCGCCGCCGTGGAGTTGGGACAGGACCCGGCCGAAGTGCTTCGTATCCTGAGCACCCTGCGTCCGGTGAGCGGCCGGTTCGAACAGATTCGCAGCGCCGACGGACGTTTGGCGATCGTGGACTATGCCCACACGCCTGACGCCTTGCAGAACGTGATCGACACGATCAACGAGCTGCGGCGTCCTGATGCCCAGCTGATTACCGTAGTGGGTTGCGGCGGGAACCGCGATGCGACGAAGCGTCCCGTGATGGCCCGCGTGGCTGCGGACGGCTCCTCGCGCGTGATTCTGACCTCCGACAATCCGCGGTTCGAGGAGCCGCAGGCTATTTTGGACGAGATGCGCGGCGGGTTGGACGCTGCACAGTTGTCCCGGACGCTGACCATCGTCGATCGTCGGGAGGCGATCCGGACGGCGATCGCCCTGTCCCGTCCGGGCGACGTAGTGTTGGTAGCCGGGAAAGGGCACGAGCCCTATCAGGAGATCTCCGGCGTACGCCACCACTTCGACGACCGCGAGGAGGTGACCGCCGCTTTCGCGTGAGGTCGGTGTGCGGATAGAGAACAGGGGTAGAGGCGGCCAGTTGAAATGCGCAAGCATTTCCGTCCACGGGACGTGGGGCCTGCCCGGCCCGAGGGCAGTACCCTCCCGTAGGACGACGCGCGCCCCGCCTTAGGAGGGAAATCATCAAAACTCGCTCGCGTGTTTTGACAAGATTTCCCCAGGCGCGCACCAAGAACTGGGCCAAGCTGATTAAGCGATACGCAGTATCGCTCCGTCCCGCCGGTGCGCCCATCGGGCGTTTTATTAGGGTTATCGTTGCCTTATTAGCCGGCCGCCGTCCGCGCAGGGCAGTTTCATCCGAGTCAAAGCTCGACCCGCGCGCCGCCGCCAAAAGAAGCGATTCAACTATTTCGGCGGTAGCCGAATATAGATGAATCGTGCAGGCGCGCGAAAAAAACTCGATCCGCGCGCCCCGCCTAAGGAGGGAAATCGTCAAAACTCGCTTGCGTGTTTTGACAAGATTTCCCCAAGGCGCGCGAAACAGAGAATAGAGAGCGGAACTGAGAATAGGGTAGAGGCTGCCCATTCCGAGTGCCGGGAGGTATCGCCCGCCGTCCCCTCAAACTGAACCGCGCGCCGCCGCCCAAGAAGGGCGAAAAACATCCGCCCGTTTAAGTAGGTAAGCGATTCAAAAAGTTGAAAATCAAAACTATGTAGGATGAAAAAGATTTTGGCTCTTTTTCTGCTTTTGCCCGTCATCGCCTCGGCCCAAGTCACCTTGAATCTCGCTGATCATGCCGCCCTGCTCTCCGTTTTTGCGCTGGATTGATCCGACTCTCTTTCGTGCCAAAAGATCAGGCCGCGCTATTCCACAATCACCTCGTCGCAGAACAGCCACGCGTCATCCTTGCTGTGCCAAGCCGGCATCTTGCCGTGCCCCCGCGCAATCACCTTGATATAACGCGCCGTTTTGCCGATCTTGTCCTCGGAGACAGGCACCTTGTGTGTCGGCTCGTTCTTTGCCTCGCCTAGCTCGATTACCCCCAGCGACTCGAACGCCATCCCGTCCGTCGAGAGCAGATACTCCACCGACGTCGGCGGCACGATCCAGTCCCCTTTCGAGTGCAGGAACTGCGCCGTGATCCGCTCCACCGGCACCGCCGCCCCCAGGTCGATCACCGCCTCCAGATCGTTGCCGATAAAGCCCTGCCACGCCGGATCCGCGAACCGCAACGCTCCCACACGGCCGTCCGTCAGCGCCCCGTCGCCCCCGCCCGAATATTTCGTGTACGGCTTCAGGTAAGTCACCCCCGCGCCCAGCGCCTTGTGTGCCGCCACCTGCTGTTCCGTCACCCCGTAGCTGCGCCCGTCCGGACCGAAAACCCGCGCCTTCACCACCCGCACGTCGCTGATTTTCACCGGCTCCGTGTAAAGCGTCGACTCCACCGTCGGCTCCGAGCCGTCCAGCGTGTAGCGGATCACCCCCTCCGGAATGTGGTTGTTCATCGTCACCCGGAAACTCCGCGGGTCATCTGCGTCCTGCGCCACCGAGAAATCCATGTCCGGCACCACCTCCAGCAGATCGAACCACGCCGTTCCCTCCGTCAGCAGCGTGATTGACGAATTCAGATACCTCGCCTCGCGTGCCGCCTTCGTATAAGTCGCGCTCAGCTCGTACTTCGTCCATTTGTCTGTCAACTCGAACTCCTGCGACGCGATATTTCCCAAATTGAGCCGGAACCGCATCTTTTCCCCCTTTTTCAGCCGGTTGATCGCCGCCTCCGACGCCCGCGCCCACACTGTCATGATATAGCTTTTGCCCAGCTGGAGCGGCAGCGGGTAGAAACTGACCGACGCCCCCTGTCCCGATTTCGGCGTGATCATCCGCAGCGAATGCCCCCCGTGAAACGCCACCCGCGAATCGATCGCATACGTCGCCCCCCGGTCTTTCCCGGCATTGCCGTAGACCGCCGCCGGCACATTGCCCGAGACGCTGTACTGCCATTCGAAACTCGGGTCGATCAGCAGATTGCTTCCGTTCACCGGCCGGTTGTCACCCGCAAAAGCCCGTTCCTCCGCCGGGTCGGCGAACAGCTTGAAAATCTGCACCCCGAACGGCGCCAGCACCCCGTCGATCGTCCCGTTCACCACCTCCCGCACACTGTTGTCCGACAGGTCGTACGTCTTCCTGTTGAAGGTATCCGGCAGCACCAGCTTATAGTTCGCCGCCTCCGCTCCCGGGTTGAGGAGCACCGCCACCGTTTGTTTGCCCAACGTATACGTCCGCGCCTCCAACTTCGCCGCCGAAGCCACCCGCGGCGTCCGCTCCGTCCCCCGTTCGAAGAACGGCGTTAGCTCCTGAATCTCGCGACACGTCTTGGCATAGGTCTCCCACATGAACTGATTTTTCGGGAACCCGTTGAGCCCATGTCGGATAAACGACTGGAACCCCCGCGCCCCCTCTAATGCCGCCCCCCACGTCATCATACGAATTTCGGCCGGCGTCGGCTCGCGCGTCCAGAACTCCGCTCCTCCGAACGTCTGGGGCACGTACCAGATCGATTTTTCGAACTGCAACTCCTCGCGCAGCCCGCGGATCGTACCGATCACATCCGCCGCCGCCGAGTTCGGCACCGGGTAGGTGTCCGCCATGATGATATCGCACGAATTGGCATAGTGTCGTCCCGGTCCCGCCGACATAATGACCAGCGTGATCGGATGGTACGGGTCTTCGGCTCGGATGATGTCGTAAATCTCCTCTAAGGTTTCCGCCGATATGCCCTGTCCCTCCGGTTCGTCTGCCACGTACCACGACAGAATCGCCGGATGATCCTTGAGCGCGCGGATCTCCTCCCGCAACAGCTCCATTTTCTTGGCCTTGTCGGTGGATGCGGCCTTGGCGCCCCCGCCTCCGCCCGCGATGCTCAGCAGGTTGTAGTTCACCCGCATCCCCAATTGCGCCGCTCGGTCGAGGTAAGCGATCCGCTCCTTGCGCGGCTGTTTGCCGATGTTCTGGTACGGTGAAATAAGATTCATCCCCCGTACCGCCTCCTCTTCGGCCAGCGTCGGCTGCACTGGCGAGTAGCAGTAGAACCCGCTCGGAATCACCGGCAGCCCTTCGGCCCTCACCACCCCCGTGAGGTAGTCGATCTGCACGCCGTTGTCCTTGTACGGCAGCCGGGTGAGCCTCACCGCGTACGTACTGTCTCCGACCCGCACCCGCAGCGTATTGTCCCCCGTTTTAAGCGCGTCGAGGGGTAGGGTATAGGTATTTTTCCCTTGTTTGGTCAGCGTCACCGCCGCTTCGCTGTCATCGAGCGCCGCCCGTTCGGGCGTTTGCTGTCCCGTGACGATGATCGTCGCCACCGAATCCCGTTCGGTGAAGTAGTTCATCCTCGGCAGCACTTTGGTTTTCGGAGCAGCTCCTGCATTTCCAGCCGCCGTCAGCACGGCGAGCACCGCGCAAAAGAGAGTTTTGTTCATGAGTTTGTTGAAGTTGGATTAGTTGTAGGAACAAAGTTATGTTTTCCTTTCGAAAAGGCGATCCCCGCGCCCGCAGCAGAGATGGGGTTGAAGTTGGGGCGAGGTTGTTAGGGTAGAACCTGCCATAGCATCCCTTTAGGGATGCGCTCTAAAGTTTTTTTTTGTTCTTTCTGTTCACAGAAAGAACAGTTCTATCCGGGGCAGTGATCAGACCGCGCGCGACAGCTGGAGTAGGAAATCATTCAAACGCGTGTTTCGCGTTTGAATGATTTCCGCCAGCGCGCGGACAGGGAACGGGGTAGAGGCTGTCATTTGCCCGCCGCGGGCACGCGGGGCCTGCCCGGCCCGAGGGCAGTACCCTCCTGTAGGACAAACGCGCGCCGCCGCTTAAGTAGGGAAATCGTCAAAATGTGCAGGCACGTTTCAACAAGATTTCCCCCGGCGCGCGAAAGAGCGGCGGAGCGCAAGCGGAGCCGCAATGAGGCTGACACGGGACGGAGAACTGGGCTGTGCTTTGGGCTTTGCTTTTGGCCGGGCTTTGGGCTGGAATCTGGGCCGAAAGCGAATAGCGCGATTCCGCGAGGAATCGCCGTCCTCGGCGAGGGCGACGCTTTAGCGGCGCGAGGGGGACGCGCCGAGGACGAATAGACTATGCTTTGGCGGTTCGTAGAACCGCCGGGCTTGCGCGCTGGGCCTTTGGCCCACCCCCGGAGCGCGCAGCCCGAATCCCAAGAACGAATGGGCCTTGCTTTTGCGACTCGCAGAGTCGCGCGAGCCGGAGCCACCCCCGGCGTAGGGCCGCAACTCGCGATGCTCGTTCGGCCCCCGCTGGCTCCGACCACCCCAATGGGATCACATGTTGCGGCACCTAACTATATAGGGTAACTCCAGCCATTGCCCACCGCGGGTGTACACCTCCGTTTATTTCGAGAGGCAACGCAACTGAAAGCCGAAAGCGCGATTGTGCTCCCATGTAGATTGAAACCCTGTCGTTAAGGAACGTAACCCGTTCCCGTTTGTTTCGCCTGCCGAAGCCGACCAACCGGATCCTTCATCACAGACGCCGCCCAACGAACCCGAAGTGTGGCGGCGGAAGCCCGGGGCGTGCCACGCGGTTCAGCGACCCGCAAAATTTGAAAAGGAAAACAGGCCCAAGCCCGGGTTCTAAGTCCCCAATCGGTTCCGTCAAGAGCTCTCTTGCTCCGTTTATTCCGAGAGGCACCGCAACTGAAAACCGTGAGCGCGAGCATGAGAATAGGAACTGAGCGCCCCTATTTGGAAAAACAGATAAATGCCGTACCCCCCGCTCGTCCCCGTCGACCAGACCGAACCCTCGAGGCCGACGCTCCCCAGCCCGCCGAACCGCTTGTTGTTCCCCGCATCGCGGTAGCCCGGGGCCAGGACTGTCCCTCTGAGCGGTAGCCCGAAGCCCAAGACTATCCCTTTGAACGATAGCCCGAGGCCGAAGGACTATTCCTCCGAGGCCGCCCCCTCCGCAGCCCGATGCGCCGTCCAGTCCGGCGCCTGGATGCGGATTTCGCCCCCGTCCGGCGTCACCAGCGCCGCCCCCTCCTCCGCAGCCACCACGTGGCCGATCACATCCACCCCCGGCATCGCCAGCAACTCCTGATGCTTGTCCAGCGGCGCCGTGAAGAGCAGCTCGAAATCGTCCCCCCCGTTCAGCGCCGCCACCACCGGGTCGATGTGCATCTCCTCCGCCAGCCGGAACGTATCCGACGCGATCGGAATCCGGTTCAGATAGATCCGCACCCCCACCTCCGATCTCCGACACAAATGCAGCGCCGCCGACGCCAGCCCCCGCGTCACGTCGATCATCGCCGTTGGCCGAATCTTCGCCTCCCGCAGCTCCTGAACGATATCCACCCTCGCCTCCGGCTTCAGCTGCCGCCCCAGCAGGTAAGCATGCTCCTTCGTCAGCTCCGGTCGGCTCACCCCATTGCCCTTCAGCACCCGTTTCTCGCGCTCCAGCAGCTGCAACCCCATGTACGCCGCCCCCAGATTGCCCGTCACACAGAGCAGATCCGTCGTTTTCGCCCCGCTGCGCAACGTCAGCTCCTCCTCCGCCACCGTTCCGATCGCCGTCGCCATCAGGTTCAGCCCCGTCAGCGACGCCGACGTATTCCCCCCGATCAACGCCACCCCATACGCCTCCGTCGCCCGCTTGATCCCGTCGTACAGCGCCGTCGCATCCTCCACCGAGAACCTCGCCGACAGCCCCACACTCACCGTCAGATACTCCGCCCGCCCGTTCATCGCACAGATATTCGACACCGCCGCCGCCACCAACTTGTACCCCAAGTGCTCCAACGGCGTGTACGTCAGGTCGAAATCGATCCCCTCCAGCAGCGTCGCCTCGCCCACCACCTCCAGCCATCCCCCGCGGTCGATCACCGCCGCATCGTCTCCGATCCCCTGCCGGATACGCGTATTTTCATTCGTCGTGAAAGGTTCCGTCAGCCGCTCCACGAAAGCGACCTTGCCCAATTCCGATATTTCCGTCCGATTCATTTTCTCAGCTTGTGTCATGTTTTTGCAAAATTAAGATTAAAAAAATAACTTTACCCCCTCGTAAACGCAGCCGTGATCATCGTCCGGCTCCGCGCCCAAGTGTAGAGATTTATCGCATCATGTTGAATATCGTGTTATTCGGCCCTCCGGGGGCCGGCAAAGGCACCCAGGCCGAGAAACTCCAGGAACGTTACGGACTCTTGCACCTCTCCACCGGCCAGGCCATCCGCGACGAGATGAGCCGCGGGAGCGAACTCGGTCGGCTCGCCGCCGCCCAGATGGAAGGCGGCAAACTGGCCTCCGACGAATTGGTGCTCGGCATTATCGAAAAATACGTCGAAGAACACCGCTCGGCCCGCGGCGTGATCTTCGACGGATTTCCGCGCACCCTGCCTCAGGCCGAAGCCTTCGACCGGATACTGAAACGCATCGGCACCGGAGTGACCGGGATGGTGGCTCTGGAAGTGCCCGACGACGTCGTGATCGAACGGATTCTCGCCCGCGGGAAGACCAGCGGCCGCGCCGACGACCAGAGCATCGACACCATCCGGAACCGGATCGCCGTTTACGACGCCCAGACCGCCGTGGTCGCCGAATACTATAAACAACAGGACAAATACCGGGCCGTGGACGGCGTGGGTACCATCGACGAGATCTTCGACCGGCTTTGCGCCGTCGTCGACAGTTGGGAAGAGTAGCTTTTCGAACGGAGAGCGGCCTTCCCCCGGTTCCGAATTTTCGAGCCCCAATTATGACGCGAGACCTGCCTGCGGAATCGGGAAACATCCCGTTTCGTAGCAGCGTCTCGTCTTTGTATCCCTCCCCCATCAACAACGAAGATTTAAACACCCAAAATCAGAAGATTATGAAAAAATACCTTCCCCTGCTCGGTTTGGCCGCCGCCCTCGTCGGCTGTAAATCCGAGAAAACGACACCGGATTCGGGCTGGCCCGCTTTCGAGTTGGCCGACCAGACCTACGTCGATTATTTCACCGGCTACCTCAAAGGCAATACCGGCGCCTATGCGACCTCCGTGTCACTGACAGCCGACCAGGTCGCCGAAACCCAGGCCGTCGTCTGGGACTCGTGGGGATCCGCCTACAGCCGGACAGTAAAAGAGCAACTGCCCCCACCGACCCCGATGCCGACCTATGACAAGAACAATTTTCCGCCCCAAAGCGGAAGTTGGGAACTCCAAGACGCCAACCCCTTCTATACCGGCACGATGCCGTTCTACTACTTCTCGAAAGGCAGCAAGCCGGCCGCAGGTTATCCGTTGTTCCTTTTCCTGCACGGTTCGGGTAACAGCTCGCTGGACGAATGGCACGCCGTTTACAGCTGGGCCGGCTATTTTCAGGACAGCCCGAGTCTCTATTTCATTCCCCGGAGTCCGAAAGGAGCCGAAGGGACACGCTGGAAATTGAAATCGCGTCAGCTCACCTGGGAACAGTTGCTGGGCCAGTCCTACCTGCAAGGCGAAACCGACCCGAACCGCATCTATTTCTTCGGGATTTCGGAAGGCGCCTACGGCAGCCAGAGTTTGGCAGCCTTTTATGCCGACTATCTGGCCGGCGCCGGGCCTTTGGCCGGTGGCGAGAACCTGAAATTCGCCCCGCCGGAGAACTATGCCAACATCGCGTTCACCATGCACACCGGCGAAAAAGACTTCTCCTATTCGCGCGACCAGCTGACCCTCGCCGTCGGTGAAGAGCTCGACCGGTTGCAGGCCGCTCATCCCGGTTATTACAACCACCGGGTCGAACTGATGCCCGGCAAGGAGCATGGGTTTTACTATAATGAAGCCCAGACCACCGAGTGGCTGGAACGGCAACCGGCTCGGAATCCTTGGCCCAAGTACGTCTATTGGGAAGACTTCCCGCTCGACGAAGGATACGATGGCGAAGCCTCTCGGCGTTATCGGGACGGCTTCTACAACCTGTACGTGAAAGAGCGTTCGAACGACGACGCCTCGTCTCGTTCGTGCTACGAGATGACCATCACCGGCAACACCGTCGATCTGACGGTGAACACCGTGACTTATGCCGTGGCGGAAGACGGCCCATACAATATCCCGTTGAAATACGCCAAGACCTATACTCCGGCGACCAAAGGCCGCGTTGTGATCTACCTGAATGACAAACTGGTCGACCTGACCCGTCCGGTGACCGTTCGCGTGAATGGCGTCGAGAAGTTCAACGGGCCGGTCTCTTTGGACGCGGCTAATTTGGTGAACAGTTGTGCCGCCTTTTTCGATCCGGAACGTCTCTTCCCCGCCTCCGTCGAAGTGACCGTCCAGTAGCCTCTTGCCGAACGGTGAGAGGGGAAATAGAAATCGCCTGTACCGCATTGCGGTACAGGCGATTTGCTTGGGGACGGGGTCGGCATCCGGAAGTTGGTCGCAAATTTCGACGCGTGAGCGGCGTGTTGCGGGTTTTTGCGGGGGTAGAGTTTGGAACTGTTGAATTGGTGCGGGTCGCCGCCAGCGGTAGCAGCAACGAGCATCGCGACGTTGCAGGCCTACGCCTGGGGTGGCTCCGGCCCATGCAACCCTAAGGGATCGTAAAAACTCATCCCAAACTACAACCCAAATCTCTCGGAGCTCGTCCTTGCGTGCTATTTTGTTCTTAGTCTAAGCCGTTCGGCACCAGCAGAGATGTAACTAAGTCTGCAAAAGTGCAATTGCCTTAGCGGGTTGAAGCCTGCGGAGCCTAAAACGAGTTTGGCGAGTTGCGGGCCTCCGCTGGGGGAGGCTTCGGCCCGCGCGGCTCTACGAGCCGCAGAAGCTCGGCCAAATGCCCGGCCAACAGCAGAGCCCAAAGCACCGCCCACTCCACAAACCAAATCTCTTGGGTTCGGCCTGTCGCCCATCCCCCGAAGCCGCTACGCGGTTTGGGCGACAAGGCTAGCGCCTCTGCGAGTCGCGGAAGCACCGCACCCATTCACCGCCCCATTCTCGGAAGTTCGTCCTCGGCGCGCCCCCCACGCGCCGCTAAAGCGTCGCTCTCGCCGAGAACGGCGATTCCTCAAGGAATCGCGCTATTCGCTCTTGACCTACAGCAGTTCGCCGCCAGCGGAGAGCAGCAACGAGCTCCGACGAGTTGCAGCCCTCCGCCTGCCGGGGCGGCGGACTGCGCGGCTCAAAGAGCCGCAGAAGCCCGGCCCAAGCCACCGCCCAAATCCACACCTCATGCTCGGCCCGGCACGGCGGGAAAACCGGCTACGGTTTTCCCGCCCGAAGAACAGCACGCCCAAAAGCACGGCCCAGTTCTCTGCCCCGTATCAGCCTCACTGCGGCTCCGCTTGCGCTCCGCCGCATTTTCGCGCGCCTGCGCGATTCATTCTATTTCGGCTCACCGCCGAAATAGTTGAATCGCTTCTTTAGGCGGGGCGCGCGGCTATCCTACGGGGAGGGTACTGCGCTCGGGCCGCGCGGGCCCCACGTCCCGTGGACGGGAAATGCTGCGCATTTCAACTGGCAGCCTCGGCCCAATTTCTCGCCCCGTTCTTTGTCCGCGCGCTGGCGGAAATCTTCTTCAAAGCGCAAGACGCTTTGAATGATTTCCTACTCCAGCAGGCCCGCCCCGTGTTATTCCGAGAGGCAACGCAACTGAAAAGCGTGCGCCCGATTGTTGGCACGTTCCGGATCAGCGTGTGTCGTTTTGAAATCCAAACTTCCGCCATTTGTTTCGCAAGCCGTCGCAGACCAGCTATAGCCCAACAGCCCCACGTCCAGCAGAGCCCCGAACCGGTCGAAACGACCCCGTCGCGGTAGCCCGCAGCGTTTACATCAAAGGGGGGGCGTTTACATTCGGATACAAAAAGTATACAGATACAAAGAAACAGCGGTTCTGTCCCGAAAGAGCAGAACCGCTGCCATATCCCAATCGAAAAACAAAGCGAGCGCTATCCGATCCGTTCGACCGTCACCGTCAGCGGCAGTTCGTCGATCTCGATCTCCGACCGCTGCCGCCCCTGCGCTACCGAGACCCCTCCCTGCGCCAATGTCTGCGCCGCGATATAATCCGCAAACCGGCTCACCGCCTCATCCGTCTCCGGATTCGCCTCGACCACGACCCGAATTTTGTCCGTCACCTCGAACCCCTGCTCCTTGCGCAGGTTCTGGATCCGGTTCACCAGCTCGCGCGCCATCCCCTCCGCCCTGAGCTCCGGCGTCACCTCGATGTCCAGCGCAATGGTCAGCGTCCCCTCCGTCGCCACCAGCCAGCCCGGCATATCCTCCGACGTGATTTCGAAATCCGCCCGTTCCACCGGTAGCACCTCGCCTCCCGCAATCGCCAGGTCATAAGTCGCCGCACCCCCTGTCGAACCCAACGCCTCGATCGCCGCGATATCCTCCTGCGAGAACTCCGCCACCTCCGCCGCGATCGCCTTCATCTGCTTGCCGTACTTCGGCCCCAGCGTCTTGAAGTTCGGTTTGATCCGCTTGGTGATCACCCCTGTCGTATCGTGCAGGTACTCCACCTCCTTGACATTCACCTCGTTCAGGATAAGTGACTCGACCGCCTCCAGCCGCCGCTGCACCGCAGGGTCGAGCACCGGAATCATCATCTTCTGCAACGGCTGCCGCACCTTGATATTGACCTTCCGCCGCAACGCCAGCACCATCGACGACGCCCGCTGCGCCAGCTCCATCCTCCGCTCCAACTCCTCATCCACCAACGCCGCATCGTACGCCGGGAACTCCGCCAAGTGCACCGATCCCTCCTCGTTGTGCGTCAAATCCCGATAGATTCTGTCCGAGATGAACGGCGCGAACGGCGCCGCCAGCAGCGCGACCGTCTTCAGGCAAGTGTACAGCGTCTGGAACGCCGCCCGTTTGTCCCGCGTCATCTCCCCTCCCCAGAACCGCTTCCGATTCAGGCGCACATACCAGTTCGACAAATTCTCGTCCACGAACATCGCGATCGCCCTCGCCGCCGGCGTCGGGTCATACGCCTCCAACGCAGTCGTCACATCTTTGACCAACGTATTCAGCAAAGAGATGATCCACCGGTCGATCTCCGGCCGCTCCGCCACCGGAACGAAATCCGCCGCCAAAGAATCAGCCGTGAACCCGTCCACATTGGCATACAGCGCAAAGAAACTGTACGTATTATAGAGCGTCCCGAAGAACTTTCTCCGCACCTCGTCCACCCCGTCCGTGTCGAACTTCAGGTTGTCCCACGGCTGCGAGTTCGAGATCATGTACCACCGCACCGCATCCGCCCCGAACCGATCCATCACCTCGAACGGATCCACCGCATTCCCCAACCGCTTCGACATCTTGTTTCCGTTTTTGTCCAGCACCAAACCGTTGGAGATGATATTCCGGAACGCCACCCCGTCGAACAGCATCGTCGCCAGCGCATGGAGCGTGAAGAACCACCCCCTGGTCTGATCCACCCCCTCCGCGATGAAGTCCGCCGGGTAGATTTTTCCCTGAAAATCAGCCGCCGCCACCTCAAACGGGTAGTGCACCTGCGCATACGGCATCGCCCCGCTGTCGAACCAGACGTCGATCAAGTCCGGCTCCCTCCGCATCGGTTCCCCCTTGGATGAAACGAGTACGATATTGTCCACATACGGCCTGTGCAAATCGAAACCGTCATAATTCGCCTTCGAAAAATCCCCCTCTTTATACGAGGCCAGCGGATTTTCCGTCATCAACCCCGCCGCAATCGACCGCTCGATCTCCTGTTTGAGCTCCGCCACCGACCCGATACACTTCAATTCACTGTGATCCTCCGTCGCCCAGATCGGCAGCGGCGTCCCCCAATACCTCGACCGGCTCAGGTTCCAGTCCACCAGGTTTTCGAGCCACTTCCCGAACCTCCCCTCGCCCGTCGACGCCGGTTTCCAGTTGATCGTCCTGTTGAGGTCGATCAACCGATCCTTCACCGCAGTCGTCCGGATGAACCACGAATCCAGCGGATAGTACAGCACCGGTTTGTCCGTCCGCCAACAGTGCGGATAGTTGTGCGTATGCTTCTCGATCTTGAACGCCTGATTGTTGGCCTTCAGCATCATACAGATTTCGACATCCAGCGTCTCGTCCTTCTCCGTCTTGGCCGGATCGTAGGCATTCTTGACGAACTTGCCCGCGAACTCGTTATAAGAAGCGTCCACATACTTGGCCACAAACTCCGGATCGAGGTCATCCGTCAGGAAGAATTTCCCCGTCCGATCCACCATCGGCTGCCACTTGCCCGCCTTGTCCAACAAGAGCATCGGCGCAATGCCGTTCTGCTTCGACACCCGGTCGTCGTCCGCCCCGAACGTCGCCGCGATGTGCACGATCCCCGTCCCGTCCTCCACCGTCACATAATCCGCCGCAATCACCCGGAACGCATCCCCGCCCAGCTCCGTCAGAGCGGGCTTGATCCACGGAATCAGCTGCTCATACCGCACCCCCTCCAACTGAGAGCCCGTATATTCACGAACGACAGTATACTCCGTTATTTTGGCCCCCGCCATCGTCTTCTCCAGCAAGTCCCCGGCCAGTATCACCGTCTGCTCCGTTCCCGTGTACGGATTGGCGCAGATCACCTGCACATACCGGATATTCGGCCCCACCGCCAGCGCCATATTGCTCGGCAGCGTCCACGGCGTCGTCGTCCACGCCAGGAAATACAAATCCCCTCGCACAGCAGCCTCCCCGCCCTCCGTCGCCGCGAACAGGAACTCGCTGCGCTCGTCGCGGATAATCCTGAACTGCGCCGTACAGGTCGTGTCCTTCACATCCCGATAACACCCCGGCTGGTTGAGCTCATGGTTGCTCAAGCCCGTCCCCGCCGCCGGCGAGTAAGGCTGAATCGTATACCCCTTGTATAAGAGCCCCTTCTCGTAGAGCTGCTTGAGCATCCACCACAGCGTTTCGATGTACTTGTTGTCGTAGGTGATATACGGATTCTCCATATCGACCCAATATCCCATCTGCCGGGTGAGCTTGTTCCACAACCCCGTGTACTCCATCACCGCCTCGCGGCACTGACGATTGTAGTCCTCGATGGAAATCGTCTTCCCGATATCCTCCTTCGTAATCCCGAGCTTCTTTTCGACCCCCAGCTCCACCGGCAGCCCATGCGTATCCCATCCCGCCTTCCGGTGCACCAGGAATCCCTTCTGCGTTTTGTAGCGACAGAATACATCCTTGATCGTCCGTGCCATGACGTGGTGAATCCCCGGTACCCCGTTCGCCGACGGCGGCCCCTCGTAGAATACGAACGTCGGGTGTCCTTCTCTGGTTTCGATACTTTTTCTGAAAGTCTCCTCCTTGTCCCACAGCGTCCGCACCTCCGTGCCGATCGCGGCGAGATCGAGTCCTTTATACTCGGTGAATTTTTTGCTCATGGATCTGTGATTTCAGCGATTGACAAAGGTATGGAATTTCCGGGAAAAAGTCGGCAGGAGCAGCCGTTCTGGATTTGGCGAGCGAGCTTTCGCCCGTGCGCGGACAGAGAATGGGCCGAACTGGTTAAGCGATACGCAGTATCGCTCCGTCCCGCCGGGGCGCCCATCGGGCGTTTTGTTAGGGTTGTCTTTGCCTTATTAGCCGTCCGCCGCCCGCGCAGGGCAGTTTCAGGCGAGGCAAAGCTCGACCGCGCGCCGCCGCCTAAAGAGGGAAATCGTCAAAATGTGCTGGCACGTTTTGACAAGATTTCCCAAGGCGCGCGAATAAAGCTCGCCTGCGCGCGGACAAAGAACGGGGGTAGAGGCGGCCAGTGGAAATGCGCAAGCATTTCCCGTCCACGGGACGTGGGGCCCGCGCGGCCCGAGCGCAGTACCCTCCTGTCGGACAGACGCGCGCCCCGCCTAAAGGAGCGATTCAGCTATTTCGGCGGCGAGCCGAATATAGATGAATCGCGCAGGCGCGAGGAAAAAGACACGGAATAAAGAATTGGGCTGAATTTGGTGCGGGTCGGAGCCAGCGGGGGCGCAACGAGCCCCGCGAAGTTGCAGGCCTACGCCAGGGGTGGCTTCGACCCGCGCGGCTCGAAGAACCGCAAGCATAAGAAAAAGAAGCAAGCCCGGGTTCTAAGTTCCCAATCGGTTTCGTCGAAAGCTCTCCTGCCCGTTTATTCCGAGAGGCAACGCAACTGAAGACCGTGAGCACGGCTGTCCGGGAGCTCGTAATAAGCCCACGACATATTGAAATTCAGACATATTCCCTGCATTCCGGTCGTTGACGAAGAATAGCTGTAACCGTGCTGTCCGACGCTGACCACCGCGCCCGAAAGACGGCTGCGGCAGCCCGGGGCGGCCCTCAGAACCGATCCAGCGCATCCACCACCTCCTCATCGATAAAATCGTATCCCCGCTCCATAAGCATTTCGAGATACTCATCGAAACTCTCCGCCAGCACCACCAGCTCGTCCGGATCGTGCAGGAACGAGACGATCTGTCCGCACCTCCCTCCCCTCGCCGGCGAGAAATCGACGAACAATTGCTCGCTCCCGCCCCCCGCCGCGAACCCGAGCCAGCAGACCTCCTTCCGCCGGTTCGTAATCTTCGGATCCACCTCTATCTCCCCCCTCGCCTTGCCTTCCAACCGATCCGTGATGTACCCGAACCCCTCCCTGCCGCCCTCGATCATCTGCTCCACCGAGTACAAATCATACTCCGCCCCCTCCTCCTCCGCCCCCAGCAGCGTGAAACAGCAATTCGCCACCCCCGCAAAAGTCTGATAGTACGTTCCGTTCACGAATTCGAGCAACTCCACCAACCCCTCCGGCACCTTCGGATACGCCTTTTTCAGCCGCTCGATCTCTTCGGGCGTCGCCCCGCGCCGGACCCGTTCGAACCGCTCCCACAACTCCGCCCCGTCGTGGTCGGCGAAAGCCTGCCTGAGTCCTTGCAGGTATTTTGTCGTCGTCGTAGCCATCCTTGCCCCTATTTTTTATAGAACGGCGGCCTCACCACCTGCGCCTTGATCCGTTTGCCCCGCACGACAATCGCGATCTCCGTTCCCGCCTTGGCGAAATCCGGTTTGACATACGCCAGCCCGACCCCCTTCTTCAGGCTCGGCGACTGCGTGCCTGACGTCACCACCCCGATCGGTTCTCCCGTCGGCGCCACCACCTCGTACCCGTGCCTCGGAATCCCCCGTTCCACCATTTCGAACCCCACCAGCTTACGCGCCACCCCATGCTCTTTCTGCGCCGCCAACAGCGTCCGGTCGATAAAATCCCCCTTCGAGTCCGCGAATTTGGTGATCCATCCCAGCCCCGCCTCGATCGGCGACGTCGTGTCGTCCAAGTCGTTGCCGTAGAGACAGAACCCCATCTCCAGCCGCAGCGTATCCCGCGCCCCCAGTCCGATATTTTTGAGCCCGAACTTCTCCCCCGCCTTCCACAGCGCCTCCCATAACTTCGGCGCATCCTCGTTCGCCACATAGATTTCGCATCCTCCCGCCCCCGTGTATCCCGTGATCGAAAGGATCGCATTCGGAATCCCCGCCACCGTCGTTTTGCAGAACGTATAGTACTCCATCGACTCCACCTCCCGATCCGGACACAACTCCTGCATCAGCTCCATCGCCCTCGGCCCCTGCACCGCCAGCTGCGCGATCTCGTCCGAAGCGTTATAGAGCTCCTTGCCCGGCGTCAGTCCGAATTTCGGCGCATGGCCGCACAGGAACTCCCAGTCCTTCGCCGTATTCGCCGCATTCACCACCAGCAGATAAGTCTCCGCATCGATCCGGTAGACCAGCAGATCGTCCACAATCCCCCCCCGTCCGTTCGGAAAACAGGAATACTGCACCTTCCCGTCATACAACGCCGCCACGTCGTTCGAAGTGACATATTGCAGGAACGGCAGCGCCTTCGGCCCCTTGACCCAGATTTCGCCCATGTGCGAAACATCGAACACCCCGACCCCCTCTCGCACCGTCGCGTGTTCGTCGTTGATACCCGAGAACTCGATCGGCATGTTGTACCCTGCGAATTCAGCCATTCGGGCTCCCGCCTGGATATGTTTTTCGGTAAAAGCAGTCGTTTTCATGCGTGATAGAAAATAGAAGAGTTGAAAATCTGTTTTTGGAATGCAGCCCGTGGCTCCGCCTCCGAGACAAAGTTAGAACTTCTGACCGAAAAACCGGCCTCTTCCGTCCGGTTTTCGGCCCTCGCGCCCGCAGGCGACAAAAAAGTTCGGGCGGCACATACATGCGCCGCCCGAACCCCCGAACCCGGGATCACCTTAATCGATCCGCAGGAAATCGCCCCGAAGGTCGAATTCCAGATCCGTCTTGTCCGACAGCTCGACCTCGTATTTGTCCGCATCGCGCTCGATCGAGACGACGAACTGACGGGGATAATGGTCAGCGACATAACGGGCGATCCGTTCCGGAAGCACAGAGGTCGGAACTGCGGTTCGCCCGCAATCCACCTGCGTCCATTCGCCCCGGTGGTCGAAATCGATCTCGCAACCGCCGGCCAGTTTCACATCGTATTCCCGGCCCTCCGCCTCGTTTTCGACCTTGATCTGATGAACGGTCAGCGTCGAAAAGTGTTTGCGCAGAAAGGCCTGCGCCTGAGTGGGCAGCGTGGTCGGATCGGTCGTGTAGACCGTTTTTTCGATCGCCGCAGCGTTTTTGTCGCTGGTCGCGACCGACTTCGGGCCCGCAAAAACAGTCGTGCCGAGGGCAGCGCCGAACAGCAGGGTGAAAAATAACTTTTTCATAGCTTATTATATTTTAATGATGGGATAAAAATTCAACGGGGTTATTTGCAAACTTCGTGCAAATAACCCCGTCGGTTCGAAATTTCGCCCCCGGACGTCAAAAACGCGCCCACCGACGAAAAGAAGAGACCCGTCAAGCCTCCTTGAGAATCTCCAGCGCCTTGTCCAGAATCGTCCGGTCGTCGAGCATCACGATTCCCCCGTCCGGCCCCTGTTCGATATGCAATCCCGAAGGATTCCCTTCGCCCGATTTGTAGTGCGTACCGCCGAAATAGTTGCGAACCGTGTCCACGTCAATCCCCAGTTCGTCCGCTATCCGCTGCATACTCCCGCTGGGCAGGCCGTCTTTGATCCGCCGCAGCTCGTTGAAAGTGATCGTATTCATAGGCGTGAGGTTTTAAATTCTCTATAAAGTAACGCAATTTTCCGGTGATTTCAAAATCGAAAGGCGGAAAATTGCGTCGCCGAGCGAAAAAACAGGCGAAACACCGAGTCTTATCGGTTCTGAATCAATCGGCGCAGCGTACCGGCCACCTGCGTGTTATCCATCCGGCCCCGGAAGCGTTCGGAACCGATGCCGAGGGCGAAGACGGGCACATACGTAGCCGAGTGGCTTCCGGTCGTCCAACCGGTTCCGGAACGACCGGCCAGCAGCTCGACAGCCCGTTCGGCACACCGTCCGGGCCCTTCGCCGTAAGTTTTTTCGAGATCGGCCCATTCCGTTTCGTTCAGAGCAACCGCCCCGCCGAATCCCATCTTCTCGCCCAGCAGCGCTTTGGCGGCAGCCCAGTCTTCCGTCCGGCCGAGAGCCTGTTTCAAAGCCCCTTTCGAGCATTGCTGGGCGTTCAGAAGGCCGAAATAGGTATCGTACCCCAAGTTGCGCCGCCCCAGCGCGAGTCCGCCCGTCTCGTGGTCGGCGGTGACGACGATGAGCGTCTCCTCGGGATGACGGAGGTAGAAATCCACCGCGACGCGGATCGCCTCGTCGAAGTCTTCCACCTCCCTCACCAGCGCAGCGGCATCGTTGTCATGGGCCGCCCAGTCGATCTGACCTCCCTCGACCATCAGGAAGAAACCCTCCCGCGCCCCTCCGTCGCGCATCAGGAAGTCGATGGAACGACGCGTGATGGCAGGCAGCGTGAGGTCTCCCGGCCGCCGGTCGATGGCGAGAGGGAGTTTCGACGGGTCGGCAGCAGTGTCCTGTACCAGCACGGCGCGTTTGCCTTTGAGTTTGCCCTCTCCCCGGGCGATGCTGTAACCGGCGTCGGCCAGGGCCTCGTAGACAGAGCGCTGGTCAGCCGCATCTGCCGGTGCGGCAGGCTTCAGAAAACCGGCCCCGGCATAGAGATCGAGCCCCGTCGCCGGAGCGTCCATCCCGATCTCGTGGTACATGCCGCGATCGGGCTGATGGCCGAAGAAGCTGGCGGGGGTGGCGTGGTCGATGCTGACCGAGGTGGCGACCCCGCTCCGCAAGCCCTGCTCTTTGGCCTCCACGGCCAGACTCTGCACCGGCCCCGTGTGGTCGGCGTTCATGCCGATCGTCCCGACCGACGTCTTTTGTCCGGAGGCGAGGGCAGTGCCCGCAGCCGCAGAGTCGGTCATCCGCCGGTTGGCGCACCAGGTAGTGGCGAATCCGACCGCGGGGAACCGGGTGAAGCCGAGTGCGCCGAAAGCCACGTCGTCCCCCTGTCGGGAAGCGAGACACGCCTCGGTCAGCGCGAGAGCGTTGTGGCCCATGCCGTCGCCGATAAAGTAGAAGATGTACTTGGGCCGGTCGCCGGCGCGGCTGACGAAGGTGCCGACGAGCAGAAAAAGGAGAAGGAGGGTCTTTTTCATGAAAAAAGTATAATTTGCAAGTGAAATACTGTCCAATAAATATGGAACTGAAAAACAAGTCCGTTCCCCAAAGCAGAAACGGACTTCAATTCAAGGTATCAAAAGACTACATCAAATCTTCAACACTTTGTTTTTTCTTTCCTTTCGCATCCCGTTTCGCTTCTTTAGCTGCCTGCTTGGTCAAAAAATCCGAGACGGCCGGATTTTTGGTATAAATCGTAAAATGATAGGTATTGTAAGATTCATCTTTTGTCTTGGCTATAGCTGCTGTACTGCTCGTGGTTGTCTGCACGCCGTTGACATAGAGAGTTAATTCCAAATTATAATCTTCGTAATTAAATTGTTGTTTAGTCAATTTTCCCGAAGAAGTCTCGATCAAATCGCAACCATTGTCGCGTGCCCAAGTCAGTAGTTGATGATAGGTCTCATCTTTATAAAAAAGAACGTCGACCCATGCTACGGTTTCATTTTCGCTTTGCTGAATCGTTATTTGATAATCGTCGGGATGAGGACGCACGTCGGCTGCGTGTCCGTTCAATGCATTCAATACGTTTGCCGTGGCATTCAATCCGTTGCTTTTGCGAAGCACGTATTGATTCCGATATTTATCATATTTGAATTTCCCTTCCTTAAGTTGCTCCTGGGTCAGAGAAAGCATTTTTTCATACGGCAAGGCGGTCTGTGCCTGAACAAAGCCGAACAATCCACATGAAAGCACAATGATGGCGAACAATTTTTTCATAACGAATTTACATTAAAGGTTCATGATCTCACAAACTTAACATCATTTACAGATAAAACCAAATCATATGTTTCAAATTATCAAGGGGTGCTTTCGTATAACACGAAAGCACCCCTTGAGTTTTTTCAAGAATTAAAATTCCCTATTTGGTCGGCTGCGGGCCGGCAGCTACCAGCGCCTTGCCTTCCGCATTGTCGGTGTATTTTTCGAAGTTCTTCACGAACCGCCCTGCGAGGTCTTCTGCCTTCCGGGTCCATTCCGCCGGATCGGTATAAGTGTCCCGCGGATCCAGAATCTTCGAATCTACCCCCGGCAAAGCCGTCGGCACCTTGAAGTTGAAGATCGGAATCATCTTGGTCTCTGCCTTATCGATCGAGCCGTCGAGGATGGCGTCGATAATCCCGCGCGTATCTTTGATCGAAATCCGCTTGCCGGTTCCGTTCCAACCCGTGTTGACCATATAGGCGGTCGCCCCCGAAGCCTTCATCCGCTTCACGAGCTCTTCGGCGTATTTGGTCGGGTGCAAGGTCAGGAAAGCCGCCCCGAAGCAAGCCGAGAAAGTCGGCGTCGGTTCGGTAATCCCCCGTTCCGTCCCCGCCAGTTTAGCGGTAAAGCCCGAGAGGAAGTAGTACTTGGTCTGTTCCGGCGTAAGGATCGACACCGGCGGCATCACCCCGAAAGCGTCTGCGGTCAGGAAGATCACCTTCTGCGCCGGCCCCGCCTTCGACACCGGTTTCACGATGTTTTCGATGTGGTAGATCGGATACGACACACGGGTATTTTCCGTCACCGACTTATCGTTGAAGTCGATCTTCCCGTTGGCATCCACCGTAACGTTTTCGAGCAGTGCATCCCGTTTGATCGCCTTGTAGATATCCGGTTCCGAATCCTTGTCCAGGTTGATCACCTTGGCATAGCAGCCGCCCTCGAAGTTGAAGACGCCGTTGTCGTCCCAACCGTGTTCGTCGTCCCCGATGAGTTCGCGCTTCGGATCGGTCGACAGCGTGGTTTTCCCCGTCCCCGAGAGTCCGAAGAAGATAGCCACGTCACCGTCTTTCCCCTTATTCGCCGAGCAGTGCATCGCAGCGATCCCGCGCAGCGGCAGGAGGTAGTTCATCATCGAGAAGATCCCCTTCTTCATCTCGCCGCCGTACCAGGTACCGCCGATGAGCTGCATCTTTTCGGTGAGGTTGAAAGCCACGAAGTTTTCCGAGTTCAAGCCCATCTCCTTCCAATTCGGGTTGGTGGTCTTCGAAGCGTTGAGCACCACGAAGTCCGGTTCCCCGTAGTTTTTGAGTTCCTCTTCGGTCGGCCGGATGAACATGTTCTTCACGAAATGCGCCTGCCAAGCCACCTCGACGATAAACCGCACCTTGAGTCTGGTGTCCGGATTGGCGCCGCAGAAAGTGTCCATCACATACAATTTCTTGCCGCTGAGTTCGTCTGTAGCGATCTTTTTCAGGTCGTTCCACACCGCCTGCGTGATAGGCTTGTTGTCGTTTTTGGCGAAATCCGACGTCCACCATACGGTGTTTTCGGTGGTAGCGTCCTTGACGATGTATTTATCTTTGGGCGAACGGCCGGTAAAGACGCCGGTCATCACGTTCACCGCTCCGAGTTCGGTGTCTACGCCTTTTTCGTAACCGGTCAGGCAGTTGCAGGTCTCAGCCTTGTAGAGTTCTTCGTAAGACGGGTTGTGGATGATCTCCTTCACGTCTTTGATGCCGTACTTGCTCAGGTCGATTGACATAACAGTATTGGTTTTTAATGGTTTATGTTTCTTCTGTGTATTCAGGTACACCGAGCGCGCTCCGGGCGGAGCGAACCTCGGCAGGACAAAGATACGAATATTTTTCTATTGTTATTCATTTCACAGTTCGGAGATGGATTTTTTCCTTCTAAACTTTTTCGTGTGGCCTGGATCGATGGTATTTTCCCGCCCCGGGCTATCGCGCTCGGGAGACGGGCGCGCTGTACGGCGTCGGCAACGAGGGTTCCGTCTGGTCGGCTTCAACTAACGGGGCGAACGGCGTCTATTTGCGCTTCGTGATGACTGCGGCTCACCCCGGCTACTCGAGCAGCCGTGCCCACGGCATTCAGTTGCGTTGCCTCTCGGAATAAACGGAGCAGATATAGTATTTGCCCATCGCGGGTACGTGGGGCCTCGCAGTTTTAGGCGGGCCAAAGCTCGATCGCGCGCGACAGCTGGAGAAGGAAATCATTCAAACGCGTGATTCGCGTTTGAATAAGATTTCCGCCAGCGCGCGGATGAAGGACGGGGGTAGAGGCTGCCAGTTGAAATGCGCAAGCATTTCCTGTCCACGGGACGTGGGGCCCGCGCGGCCCGAGCGCAGTACCCTCCTGTTGGCGAAGACGCGCGCCACGTCTAAAGAAGCGATTCAATCATTTTGGCGGTGAGCCGAAATAGAATGAATCGCGTAAGGCGCGCGAAAAAAAAACTGCGCGCGAAAAAAGGTCAACCCGTGCAAAACCCCGTCGCCCGCCCGCCTAAAGAGGGATTTCGCTCGTTTTGCGATGAGCAAAATCGAGATGAAATCCCAGCGGGCGACGGCAAACGCGGCGGAGCGTAAGCGGAGCCGCAGTGAGTCCGACACGGAGCGGAGAATTGGGCTTTGCTTTGAGCTGTGCTCTTGCGGCTCTACGAGCCGCGCGGGCCGAAGCCTCCCGCCGCGGAGGCCCGCAACTCGCGAAGCTCGTTTTAGGCCCCGCAGGCTTCAACCCGCTAAGGCAATTGCATTTTCGCAAGCTCGGTTGCGTTCCTGCTGGTGGCGATCCGCTTTAACCGAGAGCGAATAGCGCGATTCGCAGAATCGCCGTCCTCGGCGAGGGCGACGTCATAGCGGCGCGAGGGGGCGCCGAGGACGAATCCGACAGAAAAATGCTGTGCTTTTGCGGTTCGTAGAACCGCCGGGCCTGCGCGCTGGGCCTTTGGCCCACCCCCGGAGCGCGCAGCCCGAACCCAATAAAATGGAGAGCGGTGCGGGGGGCGGAGCTTTTGCGGATCGCGCGGCCCGCAACCCGCCGCTCCCGCGTCGAGAGTTGCTGTACCTCCCGGGCGTCCGCCCGCAAAATCAAATTGAAGTAGGGTAGAGGCTGCCCAAAACGCTCTGCCCCTCCTGTCTATTCCGAGAGGCAGCGCAACGGAAAACCGTGGGCGCGGTTGTTCGCGCCGATGGGATAGAGCCACGTCACGCCGAAACCCAAGAGCATGCCATTGGTACTGCTGATCATGGAAGCCCAGCTGTAACCGCCGTTGCCTACGCCGTTCAGCGCGCCATCCGCATGATAGCGGTAGCCCGGGGCGCACATTGGGCGTTTTATTGGCCGCCTCTACCCCCGTTTATTCCGAGAGGCAGCGCAACGGAAAAGCGTAGGCACGGAGATTCGCGTAGCCGGAGTAGAGCCCGTGTAAGTAGAAGTACATCGTCAAACTGCTGCCTTTAGTGGCAGATACAGACCAGCTGTTTCCATCATTTCCGACCCCCATCAGCGCGCCCAGCCTCCCGTTTTCTCCCGCGTCGCGGAAGCCCGGGGCGGGCCGCGTGATCCGCAAAATCTGAATAGAAAAGTGGGCCCAAGCCCGGGTTCTAAGTCCCCGATCGGTTCCGTCGAAAGCTTTCCGGCCCGTTTATTCCGAGAGGCAACGCAACTGAAAACCGTAGGCGCGATAATCCGATCCGTTGGAGAACAGCCAGGAAGGACTGAAACCCAGATTCGTGCCGTTGAACGCCCTGACAGCTGACTGCCACATATAACCGTTGCTGCCGATGTTCCACAGCGCCCCCGAATCGCGCCGGCGGCAGCCCGGGGCGGCGCCCGTGAGAGCGTATTGAAAAAATCCCCCGCGTTTTTTATTTTTGCACCCCATGGAAACCATAGACATAGGTCGATTACTGCGCGCCAAAAATCCGCGGTTGGCGCGATGGATCCCCCGCTTCGTCATCCGCGGCCTCGAGCGCCTCGTCCGCCTTCGTCGCATCAACCACGTCCTCTCGCACTACGGCGCCCAGTCCCCGATGGAGTTCATCCGCTCCACCCTGGAGTACATCGGCGTGACCTACACCGTCCACGGCGCCGACCGGATTCCGAAAGAGAGCCGCGTGCTTTTCGCCTCGAACCACCCCCTCGGCGGCCTCGACGGCCTGATGCTCGCCGAAGCCGTGAACCCCTACGTTCCCGGCGTCCGCGTGATCGTGAACGACCTCCTGATGCACCTCGAACCTCTGGCCCCGATCTTCGTTCCCGTCAACAAGTACGGCGCCCAGAGCGCCTCCTACGCCCGCCGCCTCGTCGAGATGTACGAAAGCGACGCCGCCGTCGTGACCTTTCCCGCCGGCCTCTGTTCGCGCCTGATCCACGGCCAGATCACCGATCCCCCCTGGAAACGGAACTTCGCCCAGAAAGCCTGGGAGAGCGGCCGGCTCGTGATCCCCGTCTACATCGACGGCCGGAACTCCATGTTCTTTTATCGCTTCGAACGGCTTCGCAAATGGCTCCGCATCCGGTTGAATCTGGGCACCGTTCTGCTGCCCAAAGAGATGTTCGACCAACACGGCAAACACCTCGACATCTATATCGGCGAACCGATCGAAATGACCCAGGAACACTCCGCCCGCGAGTGGGCCGAGCTCATCCGCCAGCGCGCCTACGCCCTTCGTCCCGGCGCGGAGCAGGCATAGGCCTTATTCCTCCTCCTCTTCCGCTTTGACCAGGACAACCCCCAGCTTCCAGTTTTTCTCTGCCAGTATCGCCGTATTTCCGACCGGCTCGTCATTCTCGTCGAGCCGGATTCCTCCCGGCTCCTCCTTGCTCCGCTCCGGCAGCGTGCCGTACAAACAGTTGACCGCCTCCGTCGAAAAGCGGTTCCCCATACAGTATACCTGAGTCAGCCCGTTGCACCCCGTCGCATCCAGCTCCGTCAGTTCATTGTCCGAGCAATCCAGCTCCTCCAAACGGTTGCTTCCCCTGACCTCTAATTTCGTCAGCCGGTTCCGCTGGCAAAGTAATGTGCGCAGGTCGTTGAAATTCTCGAACTTCAGCTCTGTCAGCAAGTTATCCTGGCACTCCAGTCCGTAAATCTCCCAACACCTTTTCAAATTCAACTCCGTCAGCCGGTTTCCGTTGCAATACAGCCATCTCAGCCCTCTGCAGAAATCGACTTCCAACCTCGTCAGCCGATTGTCCGAGCAAGTCAGGGAGCTCAGCCTTGTATTTTCGTTGCAATTCAGCGTCGTCAGCTGGTTTTTCGCGCACTCCAACGAAGATAAGTTCGGACACATCTCGACATTCACCTCCGTCAGCCTGTTTTTGTTACATTTCAGATACCACAACTCCGTATTCCGGCTTACGTCCAACTCCGTCAGCCGATTGTTCGAACAATCCAGCTCCTCCAGCAGCGTGCACGATCCAAGTTCCAGTCTCTCGATCCGGTTCGAGTGGCACCACAGAAGGGTCAACTCCGTATTGTTGTCCACCTCCAATCGAGACAGTCGGTTCTCTTGGCACTCCAGCTTTTTCAGTTTGCTGTTTTGGCTGATATTCAGCTCCTCCAACCGATTTCCGAAACACTCCAGCCCCTCCAGCTCCTTGTTTTGCGTGACGTCCAGCTCCGTCAGCTCATTGTTCCCGCAATCCAGTTCTTTCAGCTCCGTCAGTCCGCCGAACTTCAGCCGTGCTATCCGGTTGTTCGAGCAATTGAGGAACTCCAGCTCCGGACAACGCGATACGTCGAGCGTCGTCAGATATATGTTTTCCTTTATCCAATCCTGCGCGCATTTGAGCCAGATTAGACTTCCCCCCGTCTTTCCCACCATACTCACCCGATATCTTCCCGGCGCTTCGTATACATGTTCGACCACTTTTCGGTCTTTGATTTCCCGATCCTCCTCCATCGTCCTCGTCTGCCTCGGATCCAGCGACAGTGTATCCCGCACCGTACTATCTCCCCAGTCGATCTGCGCCTCGCCGACCCCCGCCAGCTCAATTCGGGTCACCTCTTCTTTGTCACCCTTGTATTCGATCGTGAACGCGACCTCCCACCCCTCCGTCTTTTCCGGTTCGATCGTTTTTTTGTTTTCGACCGTCGGCTGCGCCTTTTTGTTTCCGAACGAAAAACAGCCCCCCAGACAGAGGAGCGAGAGTCCGACCACCGGCCATTTGAGCCACATTTTTGTCATTGTTTTTGAAAAGTTAAAGGGAGGGCTCGCATTCCACGCTGCCGCCCATTTTGCAAAGATACCCTTTTTCGCCCTCGCGCGGACAAAGAGTTGGGCTGAGATGGTTAAGCGATACGCAGTATCGCTCCGTCCCGCCGGGGCGCCCGTTGGGCGTTTTGCTAGGGTTCTCTTTGCCTTATTAACCGGCCGCCGCCCGCGCAGGGCAGTTTTAGGCGTGACAAAGCTCGACCGCGCGCGATCGTTGAAGTAGGAAATCATTCAAACGCGTGGCTCGCGTTTGAATAAGACTTCCGCCAGCGCGCGGACAAAGAACGGAGTAGAGGCTGTTAGTGGAAATGCGTAAGCATTTCCGGTCCCACGGGACGTGTGGCCCGCTTGGCCGACGCGTTCGCGTCATGGCGCGCGGCCGTTATTACTTTCCCGTTGCTCGCGCGCCGCCGCCTAAAGAAGCGATTCAACTATTTCGGCGGCGAGCCGAATATAGATGAATCGCGCAGGCGCGCGCGAACAAAGTGGGGTAGAGGCTGCCCATTCCGAGTGCCGGGAGGCACCGCCCGCCCGGCGTAAGGGCAGTACCCTCCCGTAGCCAAAGACGCGCGCCACGCCTTAAAAGGGAAATCGTCAAAATGTGCTGGCACGTTTTGACAAGATTTCCCAAGGCGCGCGAAAAAACTTTACCCCACCCACGAAAAATCCTAGCGGGCGACGGAAATGCGGCGGAGCGTCAGCGGAGCCGCAGTGAGGCTGACACCGGGCGGAGAAATGGGCCGAGCTTTGGGCTGGATTTGGGGCAGAGCGAATAGCGTGATTCCGTGAGGAATCGCCGTCCTCGGCGAGAGCGACGCTTTAGCGGCGCGTGGGGGGCGCGCCGAGGACGAACTTCCGAGAATGGGGCGGTGGTGTGGCTGTGCTTTTGCGACCCGCAGGGTCGCGCAGTTCGCCGCCAGCGGCGTACTGCAACTCGTCGGAGCTCGTTGCATTCACCGCTGGCGGCAAACTGTTGTTGCGCCCAGCACGAATGAGGCTTCTGCGACCCAAAGGGTCGCGCGGGCCGGACGCCTCCCCTCGGGAGGCCCGCAACACGCCGCTCCGCGTCGAGAGTTGCTGTGCCTCCCGGGCGTCCGACCCACCGAGGTCAAAAAAATACCGAGATCAAAAAAGTAGGGTAGAGGCTGGCGGTTATTTGGGCCGAGGCGGCCAGTATTCGAGTGCCGAGCGGCACCGTTTATTCCGAGAGGCACCGCAACTGAAAACCGTGGGCGCGATAGTCCGAGAAGCTGGCGTTGAGGTACTGCGAATAGGAATTCAAGTCCAAGCCGTAGATGCTGCTCGTGACGGAAGACCAGCTGAACCCTCCGTCACCGCCGTCCACCGGTAAGCCCGAGTGTGCGTTGCGGCAGCCCGGGGCGGGCCGCTCGGCACTCGAACCGGGCCCCGTTACGCTAAATTACTCCCCGTAAACACACGACCTGTTTATTCCGAGAGGCAGCGCAACTGGAAACCGAGCGCACGATTATTCGCATAACAAGGATTCAAGTGCGCCCCGCTGAAACTCAGATAGAGTCCATCTCCCCCGCTCACCGACGACGAATAACCGAAGCCGTGACTTCCCGCGCCATCCCCTTCTCCCGTATAGTGATTGCGGTAGCCCGGGGCGAGCGCCGCGCCTCCCCTCCCGCAGGAAAAACGCCCCTCCCGCGCGGAATCCCGAGAAAACTCCCTATCTTTGCCCTGTTTTTTTTGAGACTGTTCGGATAATTCGATGGCTGGAAAAGTCAGGATGGTTTCAGCGTGTCGGCCCTTCGGTATTCCCGCGCACTGAACCCCAGTGGAGCTACGGACGCCCGGCCTTCGGAACGAGCCGCACCCCATTTGTGCAGCCCACTAAACATCGAAACAGTCTATGAGCTTAGAAGCATTCAAAGAGCTCGGTCTCTCCGACCGTACGCTCGACGCCTTGGCGGCCAAAGGGTTCGAAACCCCGTCGCCCATCCAGCGGCTCACCATTCCCGTGATGCTGCAAAACCGCAACGACATCATCGCCCAAGCCCAGACCGGAACCGGCAAAACCGCCGCCTTCGGCCTACCCATCGTCGAGCTGCTCGAACCCCGGGCCAAACAAGTGCAAGCCTTGATTCTCGCCCCCACCCGCGAACTCGCCATCCAGGTGAACGACGAAATCCAATCCTTCCGCAAAGGCGACCTGCGCGTCACCCCCATCTACGGCGGCGCCGCCATGAACGAACAACTGCGCCGACTTCGTGCCGGCGTCGACATCGTCGTTGGGACCCCCGGCCGCATCCTCGACCACCTTCGCCGCGGGACCCTCGACCTCTCCTCCCTTCGGTGGCTCGTGCTCGACGAAGCCGACGAAATGCTCAACATGGGCTTTATCGACGACGTCGACGAAATCCTGAGCTACGCCCCCGACGAGCGTCGCATCTTCCTCTTCTCCGCCACCATGCCCGACCGGATCGCCGGACTGTCGCGGAAATACATGCGCGACATCGAAGTGCTCCGCGTCGAGAACAAACAAGTCACCGCCGACCTCACCGACCAGATCTACTTCGAAGTCCGCGAGAGCGACAAATTCGACGCCCTGACCCGGATCATCGACGTCGAGAACGACTTCTACGGCATCGTTTTTTGCCGCACGAAAGTCGCCGTCGACCAACTCGTCAACAATCTCCTGGAACGCGGCTATGCCGCCGAAGGGCTTCACGGCGACGTCTCCCAGTCCCAGCGCGAAAAGATCCTCCGTAAATTCAAGAAACGCCACTCCAACATACTGGTCGCCACCGACGTCGCCGCCCGCGGGATCGACGTCTCGAACCTGACCCACGTCATCAACTACTCCCTGCCTCAGGATCCCGAATCCTACGTCCACCGGATCGGTCGCACCGGCCGTGCCGGGAACGAAGGAACCGCCATCACCTTCATCTCTCCCGCCGAGAACCGGCAATTCATGTTCCTGCAACGCCAGGTCAAAGCCGAAATCCGGAAAGAGACCTTGCCCACCGGGCATGATATCGTCGAGATGAAGAAGCTGAAAATCAAGGACGAACTGGCCGAGATCGTCGAAAACGAGACCTACGCCGACTACGACGAGATCGCCCGGGAGCTCCTGGCCGAGCTCGATCCGGAAGTCGCCCTCGCCGCCCTGATGCGCCTGGCCTTCAAGAACGAGCTGGACGAGAGCAACTATCCCGAGATCCGTCGGATCGACGTGAACCGTCGCGGCACCTCGCGGCTCTTTATCGGCCTGGGTAAGAGCTCCGGTTATCGGCCCAAGCTGATCGTCGAGCTGCTGGCCCGCGAGTGCGGCATCCCCCAGCAGAAGATCGACGACGTGAAATGTATGGACGACTTTTCGTTCGCGACGATTCCGTTCCAGGACGCCGAAGCCGCGATGAAGAAGCTCAACTCGCTTCGGGAGCTCGCCCAAGACGACCGTCCGCTGGCCAAGTTAGCCAAAGAGTCCGAGAAGCAGAGCGACCGCAACCCGAACGGCGTTCGGGACAACGGTCGGAACTATCGTCGCGGGCCTCGCGACTCCTATCAGCGTCGCGGCGGTTCTCAGGACTACTCCAAGCGTCGCGACCACACCCGTCGGAAATACTGATTCGGGTTCTCTCGCAACTTGGATAAGAGGCCGCATATTAGTTTGGTTCCGCCAACAGTTTGAGGATGCGCATCATCCGTCTAAAGCCGCGCGAACAGAGAACGGGGGTAGAGGCTGCCATTAAAACACCCGAAGGGTGCGCCCGCCTGGCGTAAGGATAGTCCCCCAGTAGGACAAACGCGCGCCCTGCCTTAGGAGGGAAATTGTCAAAATGCGCTTGCGCGTTTTGGCAAGATTTTCAAAGTGCGCGAAGAGAGAACGGAACAAAGAGTTGGTCTGAGACTGCCGCAGCAAAACGAAGTTTTGCCCGTCCACGGGACGTGGGGCCCGCGCGGCCCGAGCGCAGTACCCTCAAACTAAAACGCGCGCCGCCGCCTAAAGAAGCGATTCAACTATTTCGGCGATAGCCGAATATAGATGAATCGCGCAAGGCGCGCGAAAAAGCGGCGGAGCGAAAGCGGAGCCGCAGTGAGGCGGATACGGGGCCGAGAATTGGGTCGAGCTTTGGGCTGAACTGTTGGCTGAGCTTCTGCGGCTCGTAGAGCCGCGCAGTCCGCCGCCACCCCACGCGGCGGACTGCAACTCGTCGGGGCTCGTTGCACTCCCCGCTGGCGGCGAATTGCTATAGGCTAAGAGCGAATAGCGCGATTCCGGACGGAATCGCCGTCCTCGGAGCGCAGCGAACGCCGAAGGCGGGCGCCGGGGGGTGCGCCCGAGGACGAATGGGCGGAGGGTTGGGCTAAACTTTTGGACGGTATTTGTGAGACCTTTAGGTCGCCGGCCTCGTCGCCCAGCGGCTTTGCCGCTCGGGGGGGCGACAGGCCCAGCCCGATAGAATCGGAGCGAACGGTTGACCCAACTTTTGCGACCCTAAAGGGTCGCGCGGGCCGAAGCCTCCGGCCGCGGAGGCCCGCAACTGACGTTGTAGTGGGCCCCGCAGGCTTCGACCGTTTGAACTGAGAACGAGGATGCCATAGGCGGGTGCCGGGGGCACGCCAAGGACGAACCCGATAGGTTGGGTTGAACTTTTGCAGGGTCGCTGGGCTTGCAGCGGGCGAAGCCTGTGTTGCTTTGGGTAGAGGCTGTCAGCAAAAGACGCTGTGCGTCCCTCCGCTGCGGGAGGCTTCGGCTCGCGCGGCTCTGCGAGCCGAAGGAGGCATTTCCAAAATAATTAAAACGCAACACTCCCCCGTTTATTCCGAGAGGCAACGCAACTGAAAACCGTAGGCACGGTTGCTCGCATGGTTGGGAACGAGCCACGGTATGTGGAAATTCAAATTCATGCCATCGGCATTGCTGACCGTCGCAGACCAGCTGTAACCGTCGCGGCCAACGTACATCAGATCGCCCAAACCCCCAAAGTCCCCCCCGTCGCGGAAGCCCGGGGCGGGCCGAGACAGTCAGAAAAAGTCACAGTTATTCACCCCGTAGAGAGTAAGAAACCATGACCCCCGTGCTCGAATGCGTGCCCAACTTCAGCGAAGGGCGCGACGAAAAGACCATCCAAGCCATCGTCCAGTCCGCCGGGAGCGTGCCCGGCGCCTATGTATTGCACGTCGACAGCGGCATCGCCGCCAACCGCACCGTCGTGACCTTCGCCGGCGCCCCCGAAGCAGTCGTCGAAGCCGCCTTCCGCGCCGTGCGCACCGCCGCCGAGCAGATCGATATGCGGCACCAGCATGGCGAACACCCTCGTATCGGCGCCACCGACGTGCTGCCCCTGGTCCCCGTTCGCGGGATCGACCTGGAGACCGCCGCCCGTCTCGCCCGGCAGCTCGCCGAGCGGGTAGGGCAGGAGCTCCGTATACCCGTCTATTGTTATGAATCCGCCGCCGCCTCGCCCGAACGCAAAAGCCTCGAAGCCTGCCGCCGCGGCCAGTACGAAGGATTGCGCGAGAAGATGTCCGACCCCCGGTGGAAACCCGACTACGGCCCACAGGAGTGGAGCGACACCGTCGCCCGCACCGGCGCCAGCGTCATCGGCGCCCGGGATTTTCTGGGCGCCGTCAACTTCAACCTCGCTCCCTCCGGCGACCCAGTGAAAGATATAGCCGCCGCCAAAGCCATCGCCCGCGAGATCCGGGCAGCCACCCGCGGCCCCTGGTCGCTGCCCGGCGTGAAAGCCATCGGGTGGTGGATCGAAGAGTACGGAATGGCCCAAGTCTCCACCAACCTGACCGACCTGCACGCCACCGGATTGGGCGCCGCCTATGATGCCGTCTCCGCCGCCGCCCTCCGCCACCGCGCCCGAGTGGTCGGCACCGAAGTGATCGGCCTGCTGCCCGAATGGGTCGTGGCCGACGTCGACACGGAACGTCTGGGCCTCGACAGCCTCCGCCCCTTCGGTCGCCCCTTCGACCCCGACCGGAAGATCATCGAACGCCTACTCCCGCACTAACGTCTCCCAGAGCAGATCCTTCAGCTCCCGGATATGCAGCCCCGCCACCGACGAGATAAAGAGATACGGCACCCCCCGCAACGCCTCCGCCCCCTCTATTTCCGCCCGGAGCCCCTCCGTCAGCTCCTCGTCCAGCATATCGCACTTCGTGACCGCCAGCAGCCGCCGTTTGTCCAGCATCTCCGGATTGTACAACCTCAGCTCCTCCAGCAAAATCCCGTACTCCTTCACAATATCCTTCGCATCCGCCGGCACCATGAACAACAGCACCGAATTGCGTTCGATATGGCGCAGGAACCGCGTCCCAATCCCCCTTCCCTCGTGCGCCCCCTCGATGATCCCCGGGATATCCGCCATCACGAACGAATGTCCGTCCCTCACCTCCACAATCCCCAGATTCGGCTCCAGCGTCGTGAACGCATAATCCGCGATTTTCGGTTTCGCCGCCGACACCACCGACAGCAGCGTCGACTTCCCCGCATTCGGAAACCCTACCAGCCCCACATCCGCCAACACCTTCAGCTCCAGCACGAACCACCCCTCCTGCATCGGCTCCCCCGGCTGGGCATACCGTGGCGCCTGATTCGTCGCCGTCCGGAAGTGCCAGTTTCCCAGCCCCCCGCGTCCCCCCCGCACCAGAATCACCTCCTGCCCCTCCTCCGTCACCTCCGCCACCACCTCGCCCGTCTCCGCATCCTTCGCCACCGTCCCCAGCGGCACCTCGAGCACGATATCCCGCCCGTTCCGCCCGTGACTCTTCGCCCCGTGCCCCCCCTCTCCGTTCTCCGCCATCTGGTGACGCTGGTATTTGAGGTGGATCAACGTCCAGTACTGGCTGTTCCCGCGCAGAATCACATGTCCGCCCCGTCCCCCGTCCCCTCCGTCCGGCCCCCCGAACTCGACGAACTTTTCGCGTCGGAAGTGGCTCGAACCCGGCCCCCCGTTACCCGAGCGCGCGTAAATCTTGACATAATCGACGAAATTGGAAGAAGCCATAAGATAATCGGTATTTTTTTGAAGAGAGCGGCAAACCCCGTGCCGCCGCCCGAGACAAAAATACACTTTTTCGCCGATTCCCCACGATTCGTCCCCCGCAGCTCTTGTCCGAACCGGAAAAGTTCCCTATCTTTGCCCGCGATAGGACAATGCCGATGTAGCTCAGTTGGCCAGAGCAGCTGATTTGTAATCAGCTGGTCGGGGGTTCGAATCCCTCCATCGGCTCCGCGTTTTGACGACCCGGGCGCTTTTCCCTGATGGGAAAAGCGCCCGGGTCGTTTCTTTTCAGCCGGCCTCTTATCGCTCGTTCCGTGCCACGTAGCGGTATACCGCCTCCGACACCTCTGCGATGATCCGCTCTGTCTCCTCCGCCGACACCTTCGAATCCCGTACAAACACCGCGATCGAATAGCGCTGCCCGTCCGGCAACTCCACGAACCCCACATCGTTTATTCCGATCCATTCTCCTTTCGGATTCCGGTCGCTCGTCCCCGTTTTGTGACCGATCACCGCCCCCGTCCCCGCCAACGGTTTCGCCAGCCGATTCCCTCCCGTGCGACATTCGATCATCGTCCGTCGGATAAAAGCGCGGCAGCTGTCCGAGACGATCTGCCGCGTCAGGAACCGCTCCATCAGCTCCACCGCCGCCAGCGGCGTCGTCCAATTCCGGTAGCACGCCGTCGGGTCGGCATGCATTTCCGCCTCCGTCGCCCCGATGGCGCAATCCCCGATGCCCAGCGACCGGACAAACCGCTCCGTCTCCGTCGGCCCTCCCGCCCGGTCGAACAGAATGTCGCACGCATTGTTGTCGCTCAGTTGCAGCGTATAGACCAGCAGCTCGCCCACCGACAGCTCGATTTCCCCCTCCGGGAAGCGATCTCTCAACGGGCTGTACGTATCGGGCAGCAGCGCCTCGCGCCCGATCGGAATCCGCCTCGCGAGCGACAATCCCTGTCTGTCGAGGTAATGAGCCACCGCCAGCGCCTGATGGAATTTGACGACGCTCATCATCGGATATCGCGCCTCGTTTCCGACCGTCACCGTGTCCCGCCCGTTGATCACCACCGCAATGCCGACCCGTGCCCGCTTGTCTGCCGTCACGTTTCTCAGCGTTTTCTCCAATTCGGCTCCTGCGACCGCTCCTCCGAGCAGCAACAGGATGAAAAACAATATCCGTTTCATACTTGTTAAAAAATCGATTTCTTGTACCCCGTTTTTGGCTACAGGAGGGTACTGTTCTTTTTCACTTCGCTGCGCTCGTTTTCCTCCTCGCCGCTCGGCAATTTGCAAATTGCGTTTGCATTGCTCTCGCTGGCAGCGTCGGTTGTGAACAAAAAGAACCAAAAAAACTTTAGACGGATGCTGACGCATCCTCAAGCTGCCGGTCGCCCAAATCTCGGTTTGTTCGTTGGGCTGTGGTTTTCCGGCGCGGGCGCATTAGGGTAATACTCGCATTATATGCGCCCCGCCGAGAAAACCCAGCCCGACAGATTCACGAAGACTGAGGACTGCGGAGCCTAAGGAGTAGCGTAGCTATCACGAAAGTTCTTTGCGCCGCTTTCTTACAAGAAAGCGGCAGTTCCATGCGGATCAAAGAAGGCACAAAGAATAGCATACGAGAAATTAATTTTTTGCTCCCCATTTGGGTTTGATGCCGATGAAGATTTCGAAATTGATCCCCGGCATCGGCCTTGCCAGCACCGATAGATACTCCTCGTCGAAGAGATTCCGTATCGTCCCCTTCAGCTCCAGCTCCGCCCACCGGAGCGAGATCCCCTTTCCCAGCGTCACATTGTTCATGTAGTACGCCGGGAGCCTCCCCGTGAGCGTCAACTCATTGCTCGACATCGTGAACCGTTCGCTGTACCAGCACCACTGGTACGCCATCGACCACCCCCGCCAGGATATTTCCCCCGTCGCATTCGCCGCGAACTCCGGCACGTATGGGAGCTGTTTTCCCACCGACCGATCTCCCGGCCCCATCGGCTCCCCTTGGTTGATCGACGGCGTCCACGCGAACGACCCCCTGAGCTCCAGTTTCCAACCCCTCGCCAGCCATCCCCTGAGCTCCCCCTCCGCCTCCACCCCGTAGGCATGCACCCGGCGGATGTTCCTCGGCGAGAAGAACCCCTTGACCGTCGGCAGCCAGATGATCCAGTCCTCGATCCTCGAATCGAACCACGTCGCCGACCCCGCGAACCTCCATCCCTCCTCCCGTCCCACCCCGAACCTCAGCCCCGCATCATACGTCCACCCCTTCTCCTTGCGCAGCTCCGGATTTCCCCCCGGCATGAAATAGAGGTCGTTGAGCGTCGGGAACCTGAAATTCCTCGACACCGACGCCTTCGCCGTCACCTCCCCCCGTTCCGACACCACCCCCTCCACGAACAACGCCGGAATCGGCGGCGCCCACTCCGTTCCGCACATCTCCCCCCTCAGCGTCGCCCCCATCCCGAACCGCTTCGTCGGCCGCCACTTGACCGCCGCCACCCCCGCCAGCTCGATCCTTGCCCGGTCGTACCCCACCGTCGCCCGCTCCCCCTCCTGCGTGACGATATTTTTGTCCGCACTCTCCACCCAGTGCTGATGCGCCGAGAGATCGAGCGCGAACAGCCATTTCC
>NZ_CAQIVA010000012.1:0-45146 GCF_948810725.1 uncultured Rikenella sp. | reverse complement strand
AATGCTGACGCATTTCCACTGCCAGCCTCTACCTCCGTTCTCTGTCCGCGCGCTGACCAATAAGGCAAAGACAACCCTAACAAAACACCCAACGGGGCATGGACGAGAAATGCTCGCGCATTTCCACTGACAGCCTCTACCCCGAAAAGAGCCAAGGCTGCCCTAAAAGTCTATCCCCTCACCGCCTCCACCCACCGGGTCAGTTCTACGAATTGTGCTACGCTCAAAGTTTCAGGTCGCAAACCGAAAAACGGATGCGCCTCCACCCTCCCCTCCGCCACCGCACACAACACTTCAGGAAACGATGCCCCCAACGAATTCCGGATCGTCTTCCGCCGCTGATTGAAAGTAGCCTTGACAATCTTCCGAAACAATTCCTCGTCGCACCCGAGTTCCGTTACGCCGTTCCTTCGCAACCGAATCACGGCGCTCTGCACCTTAGGTGGCGGATTGAAAACACCCGGCGGCACGGTGAACAGATATTCGATATCGTAATAGGCCTGCAACAACACGCTGAGGATTCCGTACTCCTTCCCACCCGGCGAAGCTGCCAGCCGGACGGCGACTTCTCGCTGAATCATCCCCACGACTTCCGGAATCCGATCCTTGAAATCAAGGACTTTAAAAAATATCTGCGACGAAATATTATACGGGAAATTCCCGATAATCCCCACCCCCTGCGGATAAAGTGCCGCCAAATCGAGGCGCAGAAAATCGCCTTCGAGAATATTCAGGTTCGGATAGTGCACCCGCAGGTACTCCACGCTCTCGGTATCTATCTCCGCGACGGTCAGCCGATCGCCGTAAACCGGCAACAAATATTGGGTCAATACGCCCATCCCGGGCCCGACTTCCAACACCTTTTCCCGGGCAATCCGCTCGTCGTCGCCTGCATAAAGCGCTTCGGCAATCCGCCGGGCTATGTTCTGATCGGTCAAAAAGTGCTGACCTAAATATTTTTTCGCTCTGACTTCCAAGTGCAGCAGGTTAAAATGACAAAACTAAATCTTCTTTTTCCCGCATCTCCCGCCCCGGGCTACCGCGACGCGGGGAACAATGGATTGTTGGGCAAACTGTTGGGTGTCGGCAACTACAGATACAATTGGTCTTCTGCATCCAGCGGATCCAATGGCGTGAGTTGAGTTGCCTTATGACACACCTCAACCCCGGCGGGCCGAATTACCGAGGCATCGGTTTTCAGTTGCGTTGCCTCTCGGAATAAACGGGTACCCACAGGGTGTTTGATTGCCAGCCTCTACCCCAAATAATCGGGCTGCCTCTACCCTACTTTGGTTTGACCTTAGCGGGTCGGACGCCCGGGAGGAACGGCAACTCTCGGCGCGTGAGCGGCGTGTTGCGGGCCTCCCGGTGGGAGGCGTCCGGCCCGCGCGACCTTTCAGGTCGCAAGCATTCAGCCTAACTCACGGCTCAATCTACAACCCTAATCTCTTGTATTCGGCCTGGCGCCCACTCCCCCGAGGCGCTCCGCGCCTGGGCGACAGGGCCGGCGGTTCGAAGAACCGCGCTATTCGCACTCGCATCAAAGCTTTATCCAATCCGCCCCAATTCTGTCGGGTTCGGGCTGCGCGCTCCCCGGGTGGGCCGAACGGCCCAGCGCGCAAGCCCGGCGGTTCGAAGAACCGCAAAAGCTCAGCTCATTCATCCTCGGCGCGCCCCCCACGCGCCGCTAAAGCGTCGCCCTCGCCAAGGACGGCGATTCCGTGAGGAATCGCGCTACTCGCTCTCAGTTCAAGTGGTCGACGCCGGCGGGGCCTAAAACGACCCCAAAGGGTCGAGGAGCTCGGCCAACAAGTTCAGCCTGACACACAGCCCAAAGCCAAGCCTCATGCTCGGCCCAGCGCGGCACGAAAACCGATTACGGTTTTCGTGCCCGAAGAACAGTCGCAGCCCAAAGCCCAGCCCAGTTCTCTGCCCCGTGTCAGCCTCACTGCGGCTCCGCTGGCGCTCCGCCGCTTTTTCGCGCGCCTTGCGCGATTCATCTATATTCGGCTACCGCCGAAAGAGTTGAATCGCTTCTTTAGGCGGGGCGCGCGTCTGCCCTACCGGAGAAGACTGCGCTCGGGCCGGGCAAGCCCCACGTTCCATGGACAGGAAATGCTTCGCATTTCGACTGGCAGCCTCTACCCCCGTTCTTTTTTCGCGCGCCTGGGAAAATCCTGTCAAAACGCACAAGTGCATTTTGACGATTTCCCTCTTTAGGCAGCGGCGCGCGTCTGTCCCACAAGAGGGTACTGCCCTTACGCCGGGCGGGCGGTGCCTCCCGGCACTCGGAATGGGCAGCCTCTACCCCCTGTTCTTTGTCCGCACCAGCCCCGCAAAAGCACGTCAGTTCCCCGCCTCGCTCAGAAATTTAACCCGCACCAAGCGTATCTCCTCCTCCGTATAATCTCCCCCCAACTCCCGCACCGCATCCGACACCGAATCCGTCTCCGCATCCTCCGTAAAATAGTCGATGATATCCACCACCTTATCCTCGTCCACCATCTCCGCGATATAGTAGTCGATATTGAGCTTCGTCCCCGACCCCACGATCGCTTCGATCTCGTCCATCAACTCGTCCATCGTCAGCCCCTTCGCATCCGCAATGTCCTCAAAGTCCATTCTGCGGTCGATGCTCTGAATAATGAAGACCTTATTCCCGCTCTTATTGACAATGCTTTTGACCACCATCTCCTGCGGTCGTTCGATGCCGTTTTCCTCTACGTAGCGAGCGATTAGTTTAATGAAAGGCTGCCCGTAACGTTTCGCTTTACCTTCTCCAACACCTGAGATATTATTCTGCATCTCTTCGAGCGTTACCGGATAATATATTGTCATGTCCTTAAGCGAATCTTCCGAAAAAATAACATAAGGCTTATAGCCACTTTTACGAGCAACTTCCTTGCGCAGGTCGAATAGCATATCTAAAAGCACCGGATCGGCCGCCGCCCCTCCCTTGGCCCCCGGATGCGCCGCCACCGAATCCTCGTCGTCCACCTCCTCATACCGGTGATCCGCCACCAGCTTCACGCTGAACGCCCCGCCCGGCGCCAGGAAAGCACGCCCCGCATCGCTGATCGAGAGCAAACCGTAGTTTTCGATATCCTTGTCCACCAGCCCCAGAATCAGCCCCTGCCGAATCACCGCGTTCCAAAAATGAGCATCGTGCTCCGCCCCCGCCCCGAACAGCTCCAGCTGGTGGTGTTTGTACGACTTCACCAGATTGGTCGTCCGCCCCAGCAGCACCGCCTCCAAATAGTCCGCCTTGAACCCTCCGCCGATCACCGCCAGCGTCTCCAACATCAGCCGCATAGCCTCCTGCGCCTCGAACTCCTCGCGCGGATTACAGCAGTTGTCGCAACAATCGCAGTTCGGCACCCCGTACTCCTCGCCAAAATAGTGGAGCAGCATCCGCCGCCGACACATCGCGCTCTCGGCATACGACACTGTCTCCTGCAACAGCAGCCGACCGATCTCCTGCTCCGCCACCGGCTTGCCCTGCATGAACTTTTCGAGCTTCTGGATGTCCTTATAGCTGTAAAACGTGATGCACCGCCCCTCGCCCCCGTCGCGTCCGGCACGTCCCGTCTCCTGATAATACCCCTCCAGCGACTTCGGAATGTCGTAGTGAATCACATACCGTACATCCGGCTTGTCGATCCCCATTCCGAACGCGATCGTCGCGACGATCACATCCACCTCCTCCATCAGGAACTTGTCCTGATTGGCCGCCCGCGTCGCCGCATCGATCCCCGCATGATACGGCAGCGCCTTGATCCCGTTGACCACCAGCAGCTCCGCCAGCTCCTCGACCTTTTTCCGCGATAGACAGTAGATAATGCCGCTCTTGCCCGGATTCTGTTTGATATACTTGATGATCTCCTTCGTGGCATTGACCTTGGGCCTCACCTCGTAGTAGAGATTGGCCCGGTTGAACGACGACTTGAATACCTTGGCATGCTGCATCCCGAGGTTCTTCTGAATATCGAGCTGCACCTTCGGCGTCGCCGTCGCCGTCAGCGCGATGACCGGCGCCTGAGCGATCTCCGAAATGATGGGCCGTATCCGGCGGTACTCCGGCCGGAAGTCGTGCCCCCACTCCGAAATGCAGTGCGCCTCGTCGATGGCATAGAACGACACCTTGATCTTCCGCAGGAACTCTACATTCTCCTCCTTGGTCAAGGACTCCGGCGCAAAATAGAGCAGTTTCGTCTTCCCCGCGAGCACATCCTCCCGCACCTTCTGCACCGCGCTCTTGTTGAGCGACGAATTGAGGAAGTGCGCCACGCCGTCCTCCATCGAGAAAGTCCGCATGGCATCCACCTGATTTTTCATCAGCGCGATGAGCGGCGAGATGACGATCGCCACCCCCTCCATCATCAGCGCCGGGAGCTGGTAGCACAACGATTTCCCACCTCCGGTCGGCATCAGGACGAAGGTGTCGTTCCCCGCCAGCACATTGCGGATCACCTCCTCCTGATTCCCCTTGAACTGCGAGAAGCCGAAATGCCGTTTGAGACTCTCGTACAGAAAGTCCGACGACGAATAGTGGGACGTAGTGCGGTTCGCCATAGCGTATAAGATTCCTCCCGGATGATGAAAAAAAACAAGACCACCTCTCTCTCAGCCCGTCACCGTTCCGCCCGGCCTCCGAAACCGAGGCCTCTGTCGGCGCGAACGACAATAAAGGTAATCGTTTTTTTACAAAATCCGACTACCTTTGTTCAAAAATTCTATCGGAAGTGACTACCGAACAGACCATAGCATTCGCCCGGCAGATCGTCCGCACGGAGTGCGACGCCGTGCGACGGCTCGAAGCATATATCGACGACAACTTCGTCGAAATCGCCCGGACGATTTTCCGGAGCCGGGGACGGCTCATCATCACCGGCATCGGCAAGAGTGCCATTATCGCCAACAAGATCGTGGCGACCCTCAACTCCACGGGCCAGCCGGCCGTCTTCATGCACGCAGCGGACGCCATCCACGGCGACCTGGGGATCATCCAGCCGGACGACATCATTCTGTGCATCTCGAAGAGCGGCAACTCGCCGGAGATCAAGGTGCTGGTTCCGTTCATCCGGCAGATGGGCAACCTGCTGATCGGCATGGCGGGCAATCTGGAGTCGTTCCTGGCGCAGCACAGCGACCGGGTGCTGAACACGACGGTAGCCGAGGAGGCTTGTCCGAACAACCTGGCTCCGACGTCGAGCACGACGGCCCAGTTGGTGATGGGCGACGCGCTGGCGATGACGCTGCTCAAGATGCGGGGATTCACGGCGCAGGACTTCGCCCGGTTCCATCCGGGAGGGGCGCTGGGCAAGAAGCTCTACACGCGGGTGGGAGATATCATGTCGGCCGAAGGGGCGCCGCAGGTGGCTCCGGACGCGGATCTGAAGACGGTGATTATCGAGATTTCGGGCAAACGGCTGGGAGCGACGGCGGTGGTGGAGCCGGAAACGGGCCGACTGCTGGGGATCGTCACGGACGGCGACCTGCGGCGGATGCTCCAGAGCGGTCAGGACATTACGGCGGTTCGGGCGCGGGAGATCATGTCGCCTTCGCCGAAGACCATCCCTGCGGACGAGCTGGCGGTCAAGGCCTTCCGGATGATGGAGCAGAACAAGATCACGCAGTTGCTGGTGCTCGATCCGGAGCAGAACGACGCGTATTGCGGCATTATCCACATCCACGACATCCTGCGCGAGGGGGTGGTTTAGCACCCACGCCCTGTCGGCGAGACTGGCGCGGACAGAAAGCAGAGCGAAGATTTGGGCCGAGGCGGTTAAGCGATACGCAGTATCGCTCCGTCCCGCCGGTGCGCCCATCGGGCGTTTTGTTAGGGTTGTCTTTGCTTTATTAGCCGTCCGCCGCCCGCGCAGGGCAGTTTCAGGCGGGTCGAAGCTCGACCGCGCGCGATCGCTGGAATAGGAAATCATTCAAAGCGTCTTGCGCTTTGAATAAGATTTCCGCCAGCGCGCGGACAAAGAACGAGGGTAAAGGCGGCCTTGGGGTAGAGGCTGCCATTTGCCCACCGCGGGCACGCGGGGCCTGCCCGGCCTGAGGGCAGTACCCTCAAACCAATCGCGCGCCGCCGCCTAAAGAAGCGATTCAGCTATTTCGGCGATAGCCGAATATAGATGAATCGTGCAAGGCGCGCGAAAAATGCGGCGGAGCGACAGCGGAGCCGCAGTGAGGCTGACACAGGGCGGAGAACTGGGCTGGGCTGTGGGCTGGAATTTGGTGCGAAAGCGAGTAGTGCGATTCGTAGAATCGCCGTCCTCGGCGAGAGCGACGCATTAGCAGCGCGTGGGGGGCGCGCCGAGGACGAACTTGAAAGAATGGATGAACTTTGAGGGTGGGTTGGGCTGTGCTTTGGGTTGATCTTTTGCGGCTCGCAGAGCCGCGCGGGCCGGACGCCTCCCCCTCGGGAGGCCTGCAAACTCACGATGTTCGTTGCGTTCCGCCCGGGCGTCCGACCCGCCAAAGAAATAAAGTAGGGCCGAGGCGGCCTGTTGGTTAGGGTAGAAGCTGCCAGCAAAACGCCCGGTGGGTGCGCCCCGGGCTACCGCAGCGGTACCGCCTCAGGCTTACCGTCCAATATCGGCACACACGGGTTCAGCTATTCGTCATCGGTGAACGACCATTATAGTACATATTTGTATTTCACCGTAACGATCCTCCATCCCTGCGAAACCTACCACCGCGCCTATGGTCTTCAGTTGCGTTGCCTCTCGGAATAAACAGGGAGACGGAGGCTTAGGATAGAGGCTGCCATTAAATCACCCAAAGAGTGCGCCCCGGGCTGCCGCGACGCAGGCAACTATCATCTGAACGGCGCATTGTGGATCATCGGCAGCTATGGATACAGTTGGTCTTCATCGACCAGCGAGACCAAGGGAATGTATTTACACTTTGGCCCGAAGGAGTTCAAGACCAATGACGCGACACCCCGTGCCAACGGTCTTCAGTTGCGTTGCCTCTCGGAATAAACGGTGCCGCTCGGCACCCGAAAGATGGCAGCCTCACCCCCAACAACTCGCAGCCGGAGCCAGCGTAGGCCAAACGAGCATCACGAAGTTGCGGTCCTACGCCGGGGGATGGCTCCGGCCCGCGCGACCCCAAAGGGTCGCAGGAGCTCGGCCCTACCCATGACCTAAAGCTCTCTAGTTCGAGCTGTCACCCATCCTCCCGAACGGCAAAGCCGCTGGGCGACAGAGCCCTGACAACTGCCCTAAACCGTAAACTCAAAAAATATTTTTCAAACACTTAACCCAACTTTTTACGTGAAAAAATCGACCCTCCTTTTTTGGACAGCCGGTCTGTTGGCCGCTTCCGCCTCCGTGCAGGCACGACAAACCGCCGTAAACTTCAGCACCCCTTATCCGTTCGACCCGCCCCGCTACGTCTGCTACCGGGCGCCCCAGGAGGTGACCATCGACGGCAATATCGACACCCCGGAGTGGGCCGATGTGCCGTGGACATCCGACTTCGTAGACATCGAAGGCACCCGCCGGCCGGTGACGCCGCGCCATCAATGCCGGGCCAAACTGATGTGGGACGACCGATATCTGTACATCGCCGCCGAAATGATCGAGCCAAATCTGTGGGCGACCCTTACGGAGCGCGAATCGGTGATTTTCCAGGACAACGACTTCGAAGTCTTCCTTGATGTAACGGGCAGCACCCACCACTATATGGAATTCGAAGTCAATGCGTTGGGCACCGAGTGGGATCTGATGCTGACGCGGCCTTACCGGGACGGCGGGGCACCGCTCAACGCGTGGAACATGAACGGAATGCGGTCGGCGGTGAAGCTCTACGGCACGCTGAACGATCCGTCGGACACGGATGAAAAATGGACATTCGAGATGGCGATTCCGATCCATACGCTGCTGGAGGTTCGGTACGGGAAACGCGGGATCGAAGCCGGCGAACAGTGGCGGCTGAACTTTTCGCGCGTGCAATGGCTGTTGGATGTGGTGGACGGAGCATACGTCAAACGGCCGAACCTGCCGGAAGACAATTGGGTTTGGGCTCCGAGCGGCAAAATCAGCATCCACGAACCGGAATACTGGGGTTTTCTGCAATTTTCGACCGTGACGGCCGGCAAGGGCGAAACGCCGTTCGTCTGGAACCGGAACGAAGAGGTCAAATGGGCTCTCCGGCAGCTCTACTTCCGGCAGCGGGAGTTCCGCAGCGCGACGGGGCGTTGGGCCTCTACGCCGAAAGAGTTGAAAGCATCGGACATCGAGATCGAAGGACTCGCTTTCAGACCGACGATGTATGTGGCGGGCGACAGCTACCGCATCGTGGCGCCGGGGTTCGGCGACACATCGTGGTACATCGACCAGCAGGGCTACGTGGGCGAAGGGCGATAGGCTTTCGAAACTCTGTATACGAAACGGGGTTGAAGCAGAGTTCTGCTCCAACCCCGTTTTCATACCCCCCTGTTCATATCCTCCTTTTGTATTCTCACCTCAATCCGCCCCGGGCTACCGCAGTCGTCTTTCGGGAGCGCTGAACAGCATCGGCAATCAGGGATACAGTTGGTCTTCGACGTTCAACAGCACCAATGGCATGTGCATGGACTTCAGCGTAGGGTGGCTCAATGCCAAAGCGGCGAACTACCACGGCTACGGTTTTCAGTTGCGTTGCCTCTCGGAATAAACGCCGCGGGCCCGCGGGGGGCAAAGGGCCGGGTCTACCCTAAAAATAAGGGCAGCCTCTACCCGAAAGCTACCCCAAGCAACTGGCCGCATCTACCCTACTTTTGAGTGGAATCCCTGCGGCTCGCAGAGCCGCGCGGGCCGGAGCCACCCCAGGCGTAGGCCTGCAACTTCGCGATGCTCGTTTTAGGCCCCGCTGGCTCCGACCCGAATCACAAAAGCATATTCCTATCTGTTAAGCGGGAACGCACTGTAAGCGGGCCGGACGCCCCAATTCTGTCGGGTTCGGGCTGCGCGCTCCCCGGGTGGGCCGAAGGCCCAGCGCGCAAGCCCGGCGGTTCTACGAACCGCAAAAGCTCAGCTCATTCATCCTCGGCGCGCTATTCGTTCTTAGCCTAAGTCCGCCGCGTGGGGTGGCGGCGAACTGCGCAACTCTGCGAGTCGCAGAAGCTCGGCCAACAGCGCGGCCCAACCCACGGCCCAATTCTAGGAGATTCGTCCTCGGCGCGCCCCTCACGCGCCGCTGATGCGTCGCTCTCGCTGAGGACGGCGATTCCTCTCGGAATCGCGCTATTCGCTCTCAGTCTATAGCAGTTCGCCGCCAGCGGTGAGTGCAACGAGCCCCGTCGAGTTGCAGTCCGCCGCGTGGGGTGGCGGCGAACTGCGCGGCTCTGCGAGCCGCAAAAGCTCGGCCCAAAGCCCGGCCAAAAGCAAGCCCCAACCCACCGCCCAAATCCAAGCCCCATGCTCGGCCCAGCGCGGTGCGAAAACCTGTTACGGTTTTCGCGCCCGAAGAATAGTCGCAGCCTGAAGCTCGCCCCAGTTCTCCGCCCCGTGTCAGCCTCACTGCGGCTCCGCTTGCGCTCCGCCGCGTTTTCGCGCGCCTGCGCGATTCAGTTATTTCGGCTCACCGCCGAAATAGTTGAATCGCTTCTTTAGGCGGGGCGCGCGTCTGTTCGACAGGAGGGGACTGCGCTCGGGCCGCGCGGGCCCCACGTCCCGTGGACGGGAAATGCTTACGCATTTCCACTGGCAGCCTCTACCCCGTTTTCTATCCGCGCGCCTGGGGAAATCTTGTCAAAACGCACAAAGTGCATTTTGACGATTTCCCTCCTAAGGCGTGGCGCGCGTCTGTCCTACAGGAGGGTACTGCCCTCAGGCCGGGCAGGCCCCGCGTCCCGTGGACGGGCGAAACTGAGTTTCGCTATGGCAGCCTCGGCCCCACCCCTCGCACCGTTCTCTGTTCGGCCGCCAAACTCCCCTACTCACTCCCGCCGCAGCACCGTGAAACGAACGGTTTGCGTGTATCCCGCATCATCCACCACCGTCAGCCGATGCTCGCCCGCCGACGGAGAGACCGTCAACGTATGCCCCACCGCCGAAGCCGTCCGGGTCGTCCCCAGATACACTGCATCCAGATGCCAGTGTACCGACGCACTGTCCGACCGATGAGCCGCCCGGAAAACGAACTTTTCAAAGCCGTTCGAACCCCTCTCTCCCTTCGGCAGATACAGCATCGCCCTCGGCTGCGGATAGATCACCTCCAACGGCCGCCCACCCGCCGCCACCGGAGGCGGTACATAGTCCGTCGCCCGCTGCCGATAGTAATACTCCGCCGCCGGAGGCAGCACGAACCACCCCCTCGTCTCGCCCCCCACCGACACCGGACGATGATAAGGACAAACCCGCGAAACGACTCCCCGCAACGGAATCCGCACCGTATCCACCGCATCCCCCGACGACACGCACCACTCCGAAGCCCGATGACCGCTCCGCCGACACACCGCCTCCTCCGTCATGTCGCCGACCGGCTCCGGAAACCACCCCTCGCCCCCGCCCGGCAGCAACGAAAAGAGATCGAACAGAATCGGCGCCGCATACCCCACCCCCGTCATCCCCGCCCGCCCCTCGCCGTCGGCATTCCCCACCCATACCCCCACCGCATACCGCGGCGTCACCCCGATCGCCCACGCATCGCGATTGCCATAACTCGTCCCCGTTTTCCACGCCACCCGCTTCATCGAGCTGAACTCCTGCCACGCCGCCTCCTCTTCCGGCCGATTCACCCCGCTCATCGCCTCGAACATAAACCACAGCGCCGACGGAGAGAGCGGACACACCCCCTCCGCCTTCTGTATTGTCGCCGACGAATCGACCCTCAGCCCCCGCATATCCGCCGCCTCGTACCGCCCCGTCCGGTCGTACCGCAGCAACGACCTCGCCAACGCCGCATAAAGCCCCGTCATCTCCCCCAACGTTCCCTCGGCCCCGCCCAGAATCAGCGTCGAACCGTAATCGTCCGCACTCCGGTCGAACGTCGTCAGCCCCATCGAACGCAACAGGCCCAGAAACCGATGGTGATTATAGTCGGCCAGCATCCGCACCACCGGCACATTGAGCGACCGCTCGACCGCCCGCCGCGCCGACACCACCCCGCTGAACGTCTTGTCGTAGTTGGACGGCACGAAACCCGCCATCTGGAGCGGCGTATCGAAGACCAGCGTATTCGGCAGCACCTGCCCCTCCGTCAGCATCGCCCCGTAGAGAATCGGTTTCAGCAGGCTGCCCGTACTCCGCCGCGCCGCGACCACATCCACCGATCGGCCGTCCCGCGCCTCCGCTGCCCGTTCGTCCGGCGAGATGTTTCCCACATAGGCCAGCACCTCGCCCGACTCCACATCCGCCACCACCGCCGCCGCATTCCGGATCCGGTTGGCCGCCAACATCCGCTCGCCGTAACCGTCCACAATCTGCTGCACCCGCACCTGAAGCGCATCATCCACCGTCGTATGCCACGCCCGCCCCTCCGCCAGTCGATCCGACAGGTGAGGCGCATGCCGCGGCAGCGGCTCCGGCGCATCGGGCAGCGGCTCGGCCAACGCCGCCTCGAACTCCGTACTGTCCAATACCCAATGGGCCAACATCCGTTCCAGCAGCCGATTCCGTTTGGCCAGCAGCTCTCCGCGCCCCCGTCCCGGATGGATCAACGCCGGTGAATTGGGCAGCACCGCGAGCGTAGCCGCCTCAGCCCACGACAACTGCTCCGGCGAGTGGCCGAAATAACGCCACGCCGCCGCCTCGACCCCCACCACATTCCCCCCGAACGGCGCATGAGCCGCATAGAGCGCCAGAATCTCCTCCTTCGTATAGCTCCACTCGATCCGCACGGCCAGTATCGCCTCCCGGATCTTTTCGGCCACCGTCCGGGGCGGATTTCCCCGGCTCAGCCGCACCAGCTGCATCGTGAGAGTCGACCCTCCGCTGACCACCCCGCCTGCCCTCCGGTTCTGCTCCGCCGCCCGCACCAGCGCCGGCAGCGAGACCCCCGGATGGCGATAGAAGCGCCGATCCTCGTACTCGACCACCGCCCGCAGGTACTTGTCCGACAAGGCCGCCCCGGGCGGAAAACGCCACTGCCCGTCCTTCGCCACCCGCGCCCCGAGCAGCTCCCCGTCGCGGGCATACAACACCGTCGAGTAAGGCGCATCGAACAACGGCTTCGGCAGCAGGCGCACATACCCGACCGTCGCCCCCGCCGCGAGAGCGAACCACACCAGATTCCGTATCCGTCGTCGTTTCATACCGTTCAAAATTAACGAATCTTCGCCAGAAATCAGCCTCCGCAACCAGATAACCGATTCCTATTTCCACTATATTTGTAGGTAGCTTTGCATTGTTCAAACCGACACACAAACCCCGATTCAAGATGAAACACTTCGGTCTCCTTTTAGCCGCCGTGCTCTTCGGAGGATGGGCCGGATCGCCGGCCACGGCCGCTCCGTTGCAGGGGCGCGTCAAGAGCGTGAAAATCTATCCGCGCGGCGTCTACGTCACGATGTCGATTCCGACGACCCTCCGGGCGGGCGAGACGGAAATCGCCTTCCCCGACCTGTGGTACGCCGATCCGGCGACCGTCGAACTGCGGCTCCTGGCAGGAACGACCGGCGCCACCTATGTGATGGAGTCGCAACAGGCCGTGCGCGGAAGCGACGTGGAACAACAACAGCGGTATCTGCTCCTGCGCGACACGCTGGCAGCCCGTCGGGCCCGGCTCGAAGCCGACAGCATGGTACTGGTGCGCGAAATCGAGTTCCTACAGGCGAATGCCAAACAGGAGGCCACCTCGGTCAGCCAGCTGGCAGCGGTCGACACCTGGATGCAGGCCAAATATGCCTCCGTCTACGAAGCGCAGCGCAAGAACCGCGAGTCCCGGGCGGCTCTGGATCGGGAATGGGCGGAGAATGAGCGCGCCATCCGCCGGATCGAGAGCCAGGCTTCGCAAGTGACGCTGGTTCGGGCACGAGTGAACAGCCTGCGGACGCAAAAGGCGGAGTTCGAACTCGCCTATTTCACCCGGGCGGCACAGTGGGAGCCGGTCTACTTTTTCCGTTTCGAGCCCGCCCGAGCCACGGCCGAACTGGACTATCAGGGGACAGTGTGGCAGTGGACTCATTTCGACTGGGATCGGGTAGCGGCCACCCTGAGCTACGGCACGCCGAACCGGGCGCTGAACCGGGTGCAACTCACCCCGCAAACCCTATTATACTCGCCGGCCATCAAATACCGGGCACGCACGTTGGAGATGGACGTTACGCAGGACATGGCGGTGGATGTCTCGAAATTCGGCGGCACTTATACCGGCGAAGAGAGCCCCAAATTCATGGCCTCCGCACCGGTGGCCCCGATGGCGCCGACAGCCCGCATGGAGGTGTCGGAAAACAACATCAGCTACCAGCTGGCCTCTCCGCTGACACTAGTCTCCTCGTCCGACAACGGCAATATCCGGCAGACGGTACAGGTGCGGCGCGATACCGTGCCGGTGCTGTACGAGTACGAAGTCACGCCGAAGATCAGCACCGACGTGCTGCTGCTGGCCCGCGTGCCCGGCTGGCAAGAGCTGCACCTGACGAACGGACGAGTCAATGTCTTTTGCGACGGCCGGATGCTGGGGCAGTCGAACCTTTCGGTGCGGAACACGGCGGATACGCTGGTACTGCCGCTGACGCTCGAATCGCAGGTCGTTGTGGAACGCAAGGAGACGGGCAACTATCAAGAGCGGGTTTCGGGAGCGAAGATGGAGCGGATGCGGTCGTATGAGATTCGGGTCAAAAACAACAAGTCGTTTCCGGTGAACCTGACGGTGAAAGATCAGTATCCGCTGTCGAGCACGTCGGAGGTGGAGATCGCCCTGACCAACGATTCGGGTGCCGAGGCGAATCCGCAGACCGGTATGCTGACCTGGCATCTCGACCTGGCTCCGGGCGAGGAACGGGTAGTGACTTTCGGCTACACCGTCCGCTATCCGAGAGGAGGAGATCTGAGTTGGTAGTTTGCGGGTGGGGGATATCGTGAACGAAGACCCTATTGGGGTCTGACTTTACGCGGGACGCCGATGTGCCGTTAAACGGGACATTCCCGTACTATTCGGACGGGGTTGTCGGAGAATCTTACGGTGCAGGGAACTACAAGGCCACCAACGGTCGTCTCTACAAGGTAAGCACCTCGGGCGCGGGAACCCCGCTCGCCTGGTACCCCGCCCCGGGCCTCCGCGGCGGCGACGCGGACAATAATGGGCGATTGGGCGCTCCGGTGGACGTCGGCAACGCCGGATTCAGCTGGTCTTCGACGTTCAGCGGTACCCTTGGCATGACCTCGGGTTTCAGCGCACCGTGGCTCGCTCCCAGCAGCTCGGGCTACCGCGCCCACGGTTTTCCGTTGCGTTGCCGCGCGAAATCGGGGAGGCGGAGTTCGGGTAGAGGCTGCCAGTAGAACGCCCTGTGGGCCCGCCCCGGGCTTCCGCGACGCAGGCAATTACGGGCGATTGGGCGCTCTGACGGGCGTCGGCAACGGCGGTTACAGCTGGGCTTCCACGGTCAGCGGTACCAATAGCATGAACTTGGATTTCCACGTGGCGCAGCTCTACCCCAGCTACGTGGGCAGCCGTGGCCGCGGTTTTCCGTTGCGTTGCCTCTCGGAATAAACGGGGAAGGAGTGGGCCGGGGGCAAGGGGCCGGAGCTGCCCCATGTAGCCGAACTTTGTGCAGACGGACGCCCGGGAGGAACAGCAACTCTCGACGCGCGAGCGGCGTGTTGCGGGCCTCCCGGCGGGAGGCGTCCGGCCCGAGCGGCTCTTCGAGCCGCACGAGCACCGCCTCATCACGGAAAATTCGCCGCCAGCGGTGAGGACAACGAGTTCCAACGAGTTGCAATCCGCCGCGTGGGGTGGCGGCGAACTGCGCGACTCTGCGAGTCGCAGAAGCAACAACCCATTCACCGCCCAAGGCTGCCGGGTTCGTCCTTGGCGCCCCCGGCACCCGCCTATAGCGTCCTCGCTCTCAGTTCAAGCGGTCGAAGCCTGAGTTGCTTAGGGTAGAGACTGGCAACAAAAGACGCTGTGCGTCCCTCCGCGGCGAGAGGCTTCGGCCCGCGCGACCCTTAGGGTCGCAGGAGCACAGCTTTTTTCTGTCGGTTTCGGGCTGCGCGCTCCAGGGGTGGGCCGAAGGCCCAGCGCGCAAGCCCGGCGGTTCTACGAACCGCAAAAGCACGGCCCACTCGTCCTCGGAGCGCCCCCACGCGCCGCTAATGCGTCGCTGCGCCCGAGGACGGCGATTCCTCTCGGAATCGCGCTATTCGCTCTCGGCCTAAATTCCAGCCCCAAGCTCGACCCAGTTCTCCGCCCCGGGTCGGCCTCACTGCGGCTCCGCTTTCGCTCCGCCGCTTTTTGCCGTCGCCCGCGGCAATTCTTGCCGGATTGGCCGAGCTCCAACCGGCAGAATATGCCCTCTTAAACGGGCGGGCGACGGAGTTTTGCTCGAAGTCGAGGTTTTTCGCGCGCCTGCGCGATTCAACAATTTCGGCGGTGAGCCGAAATTGTTGAATCGCTGCTTTAGGCGGGGCGCGCGTCTGTCCTACGGGAGAGTACTGCGCTCGGGCCGCGCGGGCCCCACGTCCCGTGGACGGGAAATGCTACGCATTTCAACTATCAGCCTCGGCCCAACCTTTGTCCGCGCGCTGGCGGAAATCTTATTCAAAGCGTTTTACGCTTTGAATGATTTCCTACTTCAGCTGTCGCGCGCGGTCAAGCTTTGATTCGCCTGAAACTGCCCTGCGAGGACAGCGACCGGCTCATAAGGCAGAAACAACCCTAACAAAACGCCCGATGGGCGCACCGGAGGGACGGGCGAAACGCAGTTTCGCCATGGTCACCTCGGCCCCACTAAAGAAGAGCTGCGCCCAGAACACGTAAACGGCAACAGCAATCCCAGCCCTTCAAAACGAAAACCGGGCAAAACCCGCCAAATACGACAAAACAAAAACTCGAAATATGAGACAACCGTCACGCCACCAACCTCTTCGCCGCCTGCTGACCCTCTGCGGCGCAGCCCTCGGCATCGCCGTCGGCCTCTCCTCGTGCGGCGACAAGAAAGTCGCCCTCGAAAAGAGCATCCGCACCACCCCCGTCGAGATCGCCTACAACCCCTCCGTCGAGAGCTTCACCACCGGCACCATCGGCCGACGGAGCACCCTCTCCGTAACCCTCGTCGAGCCCGTCTCGCAGGAAGCCCGGCTGGGAAAATACATCACCCTCTCGCCCAAAGCCAAAGGCCGCTGGGAGATCGCCGTCGACGACCCCCGGACACTGCTGTTCACCCCTGAAGCCGAGCTTGACCGCGGCCAGACCTACACCGTGCGCCTCGACCTCAAAGGGTTGCTGCCCGGCCGACCCGACGACGGCGACTTCGAATTCACCTTCCGCACCCTGCCCGCCGCAGCCGCAGCTGAACTCGGCAGCTTTATCGTTGAAGACGACCACACCTACACCATCGAAGGGAGCCTCTTCACCGCCGACTACGAAGACTCCGCCCGCATCACCCGGATGAGCGAATGGGACGGCCTCAACCACGGCACCGTCCACTGGATGCACAACGCCGACGGCCGCGAACACCGTTTCGTCATCTCAGGCATCCAGCCCCGGCTCATCGCCTCCGACCTCACCCTGACCGTCAAAGACCCCAAAGCCGGATACGAAAAAGAGGAGGTGCTCACCGTGCCCATCCCCTCGTCCGGCAGCTTCGAGCTCCACTCCGTAGAATACGTGACCCATCCCGAAAAATACATCGAAGTACGCTTCTCGCGACAACTCGACCCGCACCAGGATCTCGACGGCATCGTCTGGCTCGACGACCTCTCCTGCGTGCGACGCATAGAAGACAACAAAGTACTCCTTTACCCCTCGTCCCGCAGCAACGACCTCACCGAAGCCACCCTCTGCATCGACCCCGCCTTGCGATCGGCAGACGGGAAACGCTTCGGCGAAGAGATACAACGCACAATCCCCCTGGAAAACCACGACCCCGCCATCCGATTCATCGGTCGCGGCACCGTACTGCCCCCCGCCGAAGCGCTCGTCGAAAACTCATCGAACAGGCCCGGCCGCGGCATTCCGTTCCAGGCTGTCGGCCTGCGCGCCGTCCGCGTCGATGTCTTCCGCATCCTCGAAAGCTCCATGGGACAATTCCTACAGGAGAACGACCTCTCCGACAACGACGGCGGAAGCATCATGCGCACCGCCCGCCCCGTTGCCTCGCGAACGATCTTTCTGGATCAGAACGGCGGACAGGAGTCTCACCGCTGGGCCACCTACTCGCTCGACCTGGACGACCTCATCCGGCCCGAGCCCGGCGCTCTGTACCGCATCTCGCTCTCCTTCGACCGCTCGATGGCCTCCCTCTCCTGCGTCCCGCCCGAAGAACGCCTGACCCCTCAGGCCGCCCGCATCGCCGACGAAGCCCGGCTGACCGCCATGAAAAAACGGTTCGACCAGGGCGGCTACTACTGGAGCGGCAACGACTACGACTGGGACATCTACGAATGGAAAGAGCGGAACAACCCCTGCTCGCCGAGCTACTACTTCAACCGCACCGTACAGCGGAACCTCGCCGTGACCGACCTCGGCGTGATCGCCAAAGCCTCCGACGAACCCCGGATGCTCTTTCTGGTGCACAGCATCTCCACCACCGAACCGGTGAAAGAGGCCCGGATCGAGCTGCGTAACTTCCAGAACCAGCTCGTCGGCAGCGGCACCACCGACGGCGACGGCCACGCCCTGATCCGCTACGAAAACGGCCGGCCCTACTACGCCGTCGTCGCGAAAGAGAAACAACGCACCTATCTGAAAGTCAATACCGGTTCCGAGCTCTCGACCTCGACTTTCGACGTCTCCGGCGAGCAGGTACAGGAGGGGCTGAAAGGCTTCATCTGGACCGAACGCGGCGTCTGGCGACCGGGCGACACCATCTATATGAACTTCACCACCGCCGGCACCCGGCTGCCCGCAGGCCACCCCGTGACCGTCGAACTCCGTTCGCCGCTCGGCCAGCTCTACCAGAAACGCGTCGCCACCCGGTCCACAGGCGGCATCTACAGTTTCGTGCTCACCACCGATCCGAACGCCCCGACCGGCGTCTGGTCGGCCTCTGTGAGCGTCGGCGGCGCCCGTTTCGGCAAACGGCTGCGGATCGAAGCCGTGAAACCCAACCGCCTCAAGATCGACCTCCGGTTTCCGAAACCCTACATCCAGCGCGGCCAGCCGATGAACGCCACCCTCCACGGCGAATGGCTCACCGGCGCACAGGCCGGGAACCTACGCTACGTCATCGAGACCGAATTCACCGCCCTGCACAACGGTTTTCCGGAATACAAAGGGTATGTTTTCGATAACCCCTACCGTTCGTTCCGCCCCGAAAGCGCCCCCGAGATCACCGGCACCACCGACGCCGCCGGAGACGCCCGCATCACCGCCGTGCTGAACGGCGGCGAAAAGGCCGGCGGCCTGTTGCAGGCCAACTTCACCACCCGGCTGTTCGAGCCCTCGGGCGAAGCGAGCATCGACGGCACGACGATGCTCTACTCGCCCTTCGACTCCTACGTCGGGATCCGGCCGCCGCAAGAGGCCGCCGACCGGCTCGACACCGAACGGGACTACACCTTCGACCTCGCCACCGTCCTGCCCGACGGGCGGCCGGCCGGCGATCGGCGCGTAGAGGTCTGCCTCTACGAAGTCGAATGGCACTGGTGGTGGAGCGCCGAAAAGGATCAGCTGGCCCGCCACGTCTCCGACCGCAGCCTGAGCCCCGTCCACCGCGAAACCGTCGAGACCTCCGGCAACGGCAAAGGCTCCGTCGCCCTGAACTTCACGCGCGATTCCTGGGGAACCTACTACATGACCGCCCGCGACCTTCGGAGCGGACACGAGGCCGCGACCCTGCTCTACGTCGACTGGCCCGACTACGGCAACCGCCGCACCGACGGCGAAGGAGCCATGCGGCTGGCCGTCTCGCTCGACAAGAAGTCCTACCAGGTGGGCGAGCGCGCCACCGTCAGCTTCCCGGCCACCGAAGGGTCGCGCGCCCTCATTTCGGTCGAGAACGGCTCCCGCGTGCTGACCGTCTTCCCCGTGGAATGCACCCGAAAGCAGGAGAAATTCACCTTCGAAGTGACCCCCGAGATGCAGCCCAACGTCTACCTGAACGTCACCCTGCTGCAACCGTACGGCAGCGTCGAGAACGACCTTCCGGTACGGCTCTACGGCATCGTCCCCCTGTCGGCCACCTCGGCCGCCAGCCGGCTCGAACCGGTGATCGCCGCTCCGGACGAGGTACTGCCCGAGTCGGAGATGACCGTCACCGTCTCCGAAAAACAGGGCCGCGCCTGCGCCTACACGCTGGCCGTGGTGGACGAAGGGCTGCTCGACCTCACCCGGTTCCGCACCCCCGATCCGTGGGGAACGTTCAACGCCCGGGTGGCACTCGGCGTATCGACCTGGGACATCTACAACGACGTGCTGGGCGCCTACGGCGGGCGGATCGAACAGATGTTCGCCATCGGCGGCGACGGCGCCCTGACCTCCGCCGCCAAAGCCTCCGTCAACCGATTCCCGCCCGTGGTGAAATACTTAGGCACTTTCGAGCTGAAAGCCGGTAAAAAAGCGACCCACCGGATCCAGCTTCCGGCCTATATGGGCCGCGTGCGCGTGATGGCAGTGGCCGTCTCTCCGGAGGGCGACGACGGGAACGGCGCCTGGGGCTCGGCCGAACGCTCCGTCACGGTGCGCGCCCCGCTGATGGTCTTGGGCACCGCCCCGCGGAGCGTGGCTCCGGGCGACGAGTTCGTCGTGGCCGCCACCCTGATCGCCACCCGCGACGGCATCGGGAAAGCCTCCGTCGCCCTGACCGCCGACAAAGCGCTCTTCACCGTCGTGGGCGCGGCCCAGCAAGCCGTCGCCCTGACCTCCAAAGGCGAACAGATCGTCCTCTTCCGGCTCCGGGTGAAAGACGCCCTGCCGACCGGCGCCTCCTCCGGCGGACACATCGAGATCACCGCCACCGGCGGAGGCCGACAGACCCACTACGGAATGGACATTCCGGTGCGCACCCTGTCTCTGCCCGTCTCCTCGGGCCAGAGCCACACCGTCGAAGCCGGCAAGAGCTGGAACGGGACAGCCGCCCTGCCCGGCATGCCGGGGACGCAGCGCCTGATGCTCGAAGTCTCCGCCGTGCAGCCCCTCAACGCCGCACAACGGATGGAATACCTCTCCACCTACCCCTACGGCTGCATCGAACAGATCACCTCCGCCGTCTTCCCGCTGCTCTATCTGCCCGATCTGGCCGACCTGTCGGAGAAAGAGCGCCACACCGCCCGGACGAAAGTCGAAAGCGTGCTCGAACGCTACAAGCAATACGCCACCCCGGACGGTTCGATGGGCTACTGGCCCGGCTCCGCCACCCCCAACTCCTGGGGTTCGGCCTACGCCCTGCACTTCATGACCGTCGCCGGACATAAAGGTTATACGATGCCTGCGGGCGTTTACGACCGGCTCAAAGCCGCCGTCAAGAGCAACGCCGTACGTTGGAACTCCGCCCTGAACGCCGGCGCCAACCTGATCCAGGCCTACCAGCTCTATGCGCTGGCCCTCTCCGGCTCGCCCGAGACCGGCGCCATGAACCGCCTGCGACAAAACGGCAACCTGACCGACGAAGCCCGGTGGATGCTGGCCGCCGCTTACGGTGCAGCGGGCCGCACCGACCTCGGCCGCACCGTCGCCGCCGGGACGAACACGGCAGCCGCCGCTTCCGACGAGACACTCGCCGCCCAGCAACGGCTGACCTACGGTTCGTCGCAACGCGCCCGGGCCGTCCAGCTGCTGGCACAGACCCTGTTAGGGCTGCGCGCCGAAGCGGCCCAGACGGCACAGGTCGTTTCGCACGCCCTCGTCTCCGACGACTGGATGAGCACCCAGACCACCGCCTGGAGCCTGCTCGCCATGGGCGAATACGCCGCCCGGAACGGCCGGGTATCGGCCCTGAACTTCGAGTGGAACGCCGGCGGACACAGCGGCCGCGTCGAATCCGACTCGAAAAAGATGTTCTGGAGCGGCGAATGGGACAACCCCTCCTCCGGCAAAGTCGCCGTGACCAACCGGACGAAAGGTACCCTCTATATCCGGGCCGTCGGTTCGGGGATTTCGTCCGGCCGCGACGTGACAGCCGCTTCGAACGGGCTCGAAGTGACCGTCCGCTACCTCGACAGCAAGGGGAATCCGATCGACGCCGCCACCCTGAAGCAGGGCACCGACTTCGTCGCAGAAGTCACCGTCCGCAACCTGACCCCGACCGCAGTCGACCACCTGATGCTGAGCCAACCCGTCGCCTCCGGCTGGGAGATTCGCCCCGACGTCGGCGAGCTGCCGACCGGCGTGGACTACCGCGACCTGCGCGACGACCGGGTCGACAGCTACCTGCCCTCGCTGGGCGCCGGCGCCGCCGTCACCGTCCGCACCCGGTTGAACGCCGCCTATGCCGGACGTTACACCTTGCCCGCCATTCGCTGTGCAGCCATGTACGACGGCCAGGTAGCGGGAAATACCGCCTCGGCCGTCACGACAGTCAATTAATTCATAAGAAAGCGGACAGAAAAACAAAAAAAAAAAAACAGCTCATTTATTTTTAAATAAATTACACTCGAACGGTCAAAAACCGTTATATTTGTCAGTCACTTGACGAATATAACGCCACTAACCTTTTTCAAATACTCATGCGCCTGAACGCACTACTCCCCCGGAGCCACCGTCTGTACGTCGGTCTGAACATCGTGGGATTCGCTTTCGCCTTGACCACCGTCCTGTTCATCGGCATGTACGCCGCCCGCGAACTGACCATGAACATGTTCCACCAGGACGCCGACCGGATCTACAAAATCAGCGGCTGGGGCTGTCCCTACCCGCTGGCCCCGGTGATCGAAGCCGGCGTGCCCGACTTCGAAGCCATCGGCAATGTAGGTCGGGGCCCGTATCTGGAGATCAGACGGCCCGAAGCCGCCGAAGGCGTCGTCACCAACGACGGCAGCCTTCAGGTCGATCCGGCCTTTTTCCGCGTCTTCTCGTTCCGCATCGTCCGGGGCGACCGCGAGAACCCCCTGCCGGACGTCAATTCGGTCGTCCTGACCGAATCGATGGCCAAAGCCCTCTTCGGCAACGAAGATCCGATCGGGCAGAACCTCGTCATCCAGAGCCGGCCGGACTGGGTGGTGACCGCCGTGACCGAAGACATCCCCATCAACTCTTCGATCCGGTACTCCGTCGTGCTGCCCCTGAACCCGAAGCAGGCCCTCTATAACGGCACGACGTTAGGAGAGTCCTGGGACCGTTGGCAATACGAAATCTTCGGCAAAGTGCGCCCCGGAGCAGACATCGACGCCGTCAATGCAAAGATGCAGGAGGTGGTCGAAAAGAACGGCAACCTCGGCTATGAGGTCGAACGCGTCGTCTGCTACCCCCTGTCGGACGTCTACTTCAACTACGCCGACCTCTTCACCGCATTCAAAGGCGGCAACCACAAACAGGTCGTGGCGATGATCTGGGTCGGCATCATCATCCTGCTGCTCGGGATCGTCAACTTCTTCAACCTCTCGACCGCCCAGGGCACCTTGCGGGCCAAGGAGATCGGTCTGCGGAAAGTGAACGGCGCGACACGCGGACACCTCATCCTGCGCTCGCTCGCCGAGTCGATCTTCATGACCTTCATCGCACTCGCGCTGGCCATCGTGCTGGTCGACCTGCTGCTGCCCTTCTTCAACGGCATCGTCGGCTTCCCGTACCCCCTCATCCTGATGAACCAGTGGTGGCAGTGGGCCATCCTTCTCGGGCTGACCTTCGGAGTGGGCATCATTGCCGGGAGCTATCCGGCCTTCTACCTCAGCTCGCTCGACCCGATCGACGCCCTCTACACCCACCGCGCCGGGCGCGGCAACGGCATGCTGCTCTTCCGGAAGACCCTGATCGTCGTCCAGCTCATCGCCTCGATCGGCGTCATCGTCTCCACCCTGGTCATCTACGGCCAGCTGCGACACCTCCAGACCAAAGACCTCGGCTTCGACAAAGAGCAGATCGTCCTCATCAACATGGACATGAGCATCTACGAACACCGGCAGGCCTTCTTCTCCGAGCTGCGCCAGCTGCCGTTCGTCCAGAGCATCAGCCTGACCCAGGGCATCGTCGGAAACTACGACAGCGGCGGCCCGCTCGAAGCCCGCTATCAGGAAGAGAAGAAAAAGATCTGGAGCAAGTTCATCATCGCCGACAGCGCCTTTTTCACCACCTTCGGCATCGACATGGCACAGGGCAATCCGAAGTTCCGGGACGGCGTGGAGGGGATCGTGCTGAACGAATCGGCCATGAACGCTTTCCAGGTGGACGACTACGAACAGCTCCGCATCCAGGACGAGTCGGGCGACGACCCGAGCATCCCGACCACGAAAGTAGACGGCGTCTGCCGCAACTTCCACTTCAAGCCGCTCAAACAGGGGATCGAACCCCTCGCCATCTACATCCAGCCGATCGAGGGAGGCCTCATCAACGTGCGCGTCGAAGCTTCGTCGGTGAGCGACATCCGGCACGTTTTCAACGAAATCGAAGCCATCTACCGGAAATTCAACGCCGCAGACCCGCTGTACATCCGGCTGCTGGACGAAATGCTGGCCCAGATCTACATCTCGGAGACTCGTTTCCTGATACTTTTCACCCTCTTCTCCGTGCTGGCCATCCTGATCTCCTGCTTCGGTCTCTTCGGCCTCATCGTCTTCTCGAACGCCCGGCGACGCAAAGAGATCGGCATCCGGAAAGTACAGGGCGCCACGATCCTGGAAGTCGTATTCATGCTCATCCGCAGCTACCTGATCTACGTCGGAATCGCCTTCGTCGTAGCCGTTCCGCTGGCGTGGTACCTCATGCGCGACTGGCTGAGCAACTACCCCTACCGGATTACGCTCCACCCCGGTTACTTCCTCATCGGCGGCGCAGTGGTGCTGTTCGTCGTGGTGCTGACCGTCGGCATCCAGAGCTGGATCGCCGCCCGCGCCAATCCGGTTCGCTCCCTGCGATCCGAATAAGCGCACACACGCCCTCGGGCTGTAAAAACCGACGAAAATCGTTGTAAAATCAAGACCGAGGGATTAATTTTGCGTGATTTTTAAAACCACAAACCAACTATCATGAAAAGAATCCTGACCATTCTTTCCGTCATCGCGCTGGCCGCAGTCGGCACCGCTCAGGCTCAATTCAAACTCAATAAAGCCATCGGCGCCGGGATGAAAGCCGTTCAGGCCGCTACCCTGACCGACGAACAAGTAGAAAGCTACGTCAAAGAGTACATCGACTGGCTGGACGCCCACAACCCCGTTTGCGAAGGCGACGACCCGTTCGCCGTCCGACTGGCCAAAATCACCGAAAAGATCAACATCGAAGGGCTCAACATCAAGGCCTATCGGGTTCGCGACGTGAACGCTTTCGCCTGCGCCGACGGCAGCATCCGGGTTTTCGCCGGCCTGATGCAGATCATGACCGACGAAGAGATTCTGGGCGTCATCGGCCACGAAATCGGCCACGTGATGAACAAAGACAGCAAGAACGCATTCCGGACGGCACTGTTAGCCTCGGCCCTGCGCGACGGGATCAGCTCGGCGGGGGGTACGGCGGCCAAGCTCTCCGACTCTCAGCTCGGCGACCTCGGCGAAGCGGTGACCCAGTCCAAATTCTCGCAGAAGCAGGAGTACGCCGCTGACGAATACGGGTACAACTTCCTGAAAGAGCACGGCGAAAACCCGTGGGCCATGGCGCTCTCGTTCGAAAAGTTGCAGAAGATGCAAGAAGAGATGGGCGCCGACAAGACCAACAAGGTTCAGCAGCTCTTCTCGACCCATCCGGAGTTGAACAACCGCATCAAACGGATGACCGAAAAGGCGACGACGGACGGTTTCGAACGTCCCGAGATGGTCGCTCCGGAAGTGTTGATGGCCGAAGAATAACATTTCAAACCGTGTCGTACCGTTTTTTATTGAGTGCGACACGGTTTCGTTTTTTTCTTCGGGAAAGTTTCTTATCTTTGCACCCGAAAAGGCCACAATAGCTCAGTCGGTAGAGCATTTCATTCGTAACGAAAAGGTCGCCAGTTCGAGCCTGGCTTGTGGCTCACGCTTCGTGCGGAGGGATTTGTCGGGGGGGATGAACTTATAAGGATGACAGCGCGCATGCTGTCATCCTTTTTTGTGCGCACCGGTCTTGCGGCAACTTCATCATTGCCGTTCTGCTCCCGCATTTTCAGGCGGCGGGAAGCATCCGCTCTACATATTGTTTAAACACTTTGAATATCCGCCCCGGGCTACCGCACCCATACGGAGGGTGCACTGCGACTCGTCGGTCACGAGGGTTCTGTCTGGTCGGCTGCAACCAACGGGACGAACGGCGTCTTTTTACGTTGTGTGGTGAATGCGGTTCACCCCAACTATTCGAGTCTCCGTGCCTACAGTTTTCAGTTGCGTTGCCTCTCGGAATAAACGGACGCACAGCGTCTTTTAATGCCAGCCTCTACCCCAAAACGGGCCACCCTACCTTTTTTAATTTGACTTTGGCAGCCGGACGCCCGGGAGGTATCGCAATTTTCGACGCGGAGCGGCGTGTTGCGGGCCTCCCGTGGGGAGGCGTCCGGCCCGCGCGACCCGTTGGGTCGCAGGAGCACGGCCCATTCGTTCTAAGCAAGACAACAGTTCGCCGCCAGCGGTGAGTGCAACGAGCTCCGACGAGTTGCAGTCCGCCGCGCGGGGTGGCGGCGAACTGCGCGACCCTACGGGTCGCAAAAGCTCGGCCCAAAGCCCGGCCAAAAGCAAGACCCAACTCACCGCCCAAATTTCAGCCCCATGCTCGGCTCAGCGCGGTGCGAAAACCTGTTACGGTTTTCGCGCCCGAAGAATAGTCGCAGCCTGAAGCTCGCCCCAGTTCTCCGCCCCGTGTCAGCCTCACTGCGGCTCCGCTTGCGCTCCGCCGCGTTTTCGCGCGCCTTGCGCGATTCACCTATATTCGGCTACCGCCAAAATAGCTGAATCGCTCCTTTAGGCGGGGCGCGCGGCTTTGGCTACGGGAGGAGACTGCGCTCGGGCCGCGCGGGCCCCACGTCCCGTGGACAGGAAATGCTGGCGCATTTCAACTGACAGCCTCTACCCCCGTTCTTCGTCCGCGCGCTGGCGGCATCCGGTTAGTAAGGCAAAGACAACCCTAACAAAACGCCCAACGGGCGCACGGGCGGGACAGAGCAATAGTGCATATCGCTAAGACAACCTCTACCCTAACTTACTCAAGCATCCCCAGGCCAGCCACAGCACCCCGCAAAAAATTCCGGTCGCCCTGTAAAACAGAACGGCCGGAACCCCTTATACGTAATCACTGCGCAATCTACCGCACGATCGTCATCTCGTCGATCAACCGCCGGCAACCCGCATACTTATCGATCAGGAACAACACATACCGGATATCCACCGCAATCGTCCGCTGCACCTCCGGTTCGAACGCGATATCGCCGCTCATCGCCTCCCAGTTGCCGTCGAACGCCAGCCCCAACAGGCGACCCTCCGCATCCAGCACCGGACTCCCCGAGTTACCCCCCGTGATATCGTTGTTCGTCAGAAAACAAGTCGGCACCTCGCCATCCACCGCATACGGCCCGAAATCCTTCGCTTTGTAAAGTTCCTTGAGCCGCTCCGGCACGATGAAATCCGGATTCTTCGGATCCTCCTTCGCCATCACCCCGCCCAGCGTCGTGAAGTAGTTATAGAACACCGCATCCGCCGCCCAATACGGCAGCACCTGCCCGTAAGTCAGCCGCAACGTGAAATTGGCATCCGGCGCATACGCCCGCTCCGGATTCATCTCCAGCAGCCCAGCCACCCACAGCCGATGTCCCTCGGCAAAGAGCTCGGCCGCCGGTTTCAACGCCCCATCCGCCAACTCCTTGCTCTTCGTCGCGATCGAAGCCGCCGCCACGACCGCCGGATCCGCCGCCCATTGCGCCCGGTCGAAATTCGCCAACGCCCCGTAGAACCGCGCCGTATCCGTCAGCAGCGAACCCTCCGACAACCGAGCCGCATAAGCCGCCACATCCGGCCGCACCGCAGCGAAGAACGACGGCTCGTCCGCCGCCGCCACACTGTCCGCGAAGATCTGCAACATCCGCCGCGTCACCTTACGGTCGGTCGCCGGGCTGTAGTTTTTGAAGAACGCCTCGCCCGCCCGACGGATCGCCTCCGCCGCCTTTTTGTCATCCTTCTGCCCTTCGAGAATCCCGTTCACCGCCGTCCCCAGCGTAAAGCTCTCCACCCCCGTCCGCAACGCCTCGTTCATAAACTGCTGGATCCGCGCCGCCTCGCGCCGCAACCGCACCGCGCTGTCGATCAGCGGCAACGCCCGGCCGTATGCAGCCTGCCGTTCCGGCGCCGCATTCACCCACGCCGTAAACTCAGCCTGCTGAGCCGCCTTTTTGCCCCGCACATCCAACTTGCGCAGCCCGCGGCTCATCCCGATCGAGTTTTTCCAGTAGTTCGACGATCCCGCATACTTGCTCGCATACTGAATCCGCACCTTCGGATCGGCCATCATATCCTCCCACAGCAACTTCTGGCGTTCGCCCCGGACGAAGATGCGGATCGGATTGTCCTGCTCCAGCACCTGGTCGATCTCATACGAAGTCATATAGCGATTCGTCCGCCCCGGGAACCCCATAATCATCGCATAATCCCCCTCTTTGTATCCCTTGAGCGAGATTTCGAGATGCTTCGGCGCCCGGTAAGGCACATTGTCTTTCGAGTACGCCGCCGGCTTGTTGTCCGGCGACGCATAGACGCGGAACAGCGAGAAATCCCCCGTATGCCGCGGCCACATCCAGTTGTCCGTATCGCCCCCGAACTTCCCGACCGACGACGGCGGCGCCCCCACCATCCGGACATCCGTAAAGCGCTCCGTCACGAACAACAGATACTGATTCCCGCCGAACATCGGCACCACCTGCGCGCCGCGAAAAGCATTGGCATCGCTATGGGCTTTGACGATCTTTTCCGACGCCTTTTTCACAGCCGCATTGCGCTGCGCCTCGGTCATCCCCGGCTTCACCCGGGCCAGCACCTCCGGCGTCACGTCTTTGATCTCGCGGATGAAGGTCACCGCCAGCCCCGGAGTCGACAGCTCCTCCTCCAAAGTTTGCGCCCAGAAGCCGTTCTTCAGGTAGTCGTGTTCCACCGTACTGTGCTGCTGGATCGACCCGTAGCCGCAGTGGTGGTTCGTGGCGATCAGCCCGTTGGGCGAGATGATCTCGCCCGTGCACCCGCCGCCGAAGATCACGATCGCATCCTTGAGCGACGTCCGGTTCAAGTCGTAAATGTCCCGCGCGTCGAGCCTGAGCCCCTTGGCCTTCATCTGTTCGATGTTCATCCGCTCGATGAAAGGCAAGAGCCACATCCCCTCGTCGGCCGCCGCCCCGAACGGCGCGCACAGAGCCGTCGCCGCAGCGACCAGCCCGATCAGTCGTTTTTTCATATCCTCGTTGTTTGTATGGTTTTATTCTCTCTTCCCGGATTGCCGGGAGTGTCAAATTTACGTATCTTTGTCTCACTAAAAAAATCGATTCGGATGAAATTACCGCAGACGGTAAATATTCTGCTGCTCGGCAGCGGGGGCCGGGAACACGCCTTTGCCTGGAAAATCGCGCAGAGTCCGCGGCTGGAAAAGCTCTTCATCGCGCCGGGGAACGCCGGGACGCGGTCGTGCGGGGTCAATGCCGACCTCGACCCGTCGAACTTTCCGGCCATCAAGCAGTTCGTGCTGAACAACTACATCAACCTCGTGGTGGTGGGTCCCGAACAGCCGTTGGTCGAGGGGGTGAAAGACTATTTCCTGAACGACTCCGAGATCCGGCACATCCCCGTGATCGGGCCGTCGCAGGAGGCGGCGCGGCTGGAGGGGAGCAAGGAGTATGCGAAGGCGTTTATGAGCCGGCACGGGGTGCCGACGGCGGCCTATTTTACCGTCACCCGGGACAATGTCGAAGAGGGATGCGCATTCCTCTCGGACAAGGTGCAGACGCCGTATGTCCTGAAAGCGGACGGTTTGGCGGCGGGGAAAGGGGTGTTGATTATCGACGACCTGGCGGAGGCGCAGGCGGAACTGCGGGCCATGCTGGAGGGCAAGTTCGGAGCGGCTTCGAAAAAGGTGGTCATCGAGGAATTTTTGTCGGGGATCGAAGTCTCGGTTTTCGTGGCTACGGACGGCAAGTCGTACAAGATTTTGCCGGAAGCGAAGGACTACAAGCGGATCGGCGAGGGGGATACGGGGCCCAATACGGGCGGGATGGGGGCTGTGTCGCCGGTACCGTTCGCCACTCCGGAGTTTATGGAGAAGGTGCGCACCCGGATCGTCGAACCGACGATTCGCGGGATTCGGGAGGAGGAGCTGGACTACACGGGCTTTATCTTCATCGGCCTGATGAACTGCGGGGGCGAGCCGAAGGTGATCGAATACAACGTCCGGATGGGCGACCCGGAGACGGAGGTGGTTTTGCCGCGCATTACGTCGGACATCATCGACCTGTTCGAGGGGATTGCACACGGCACGCTGGAGGAGAAGACGATCACGGTGACGCCTCGGACGGCGGCGACGGTGGTTTGCGTGTCGGGGGGCTACCCGGGGGGATACGCCAAGGGGCTTCCGATTCAGGGTTTGCCGACCGCTGCTGCGGGTGAATTGGGCGTGGAGGCGGAGGACGAGACGATCGTTTTCCATGCCGGAACGGCTCTCAAGGGGGGCGAAACGGTGACGGCGGGGGGACGGGTGCTGGCGGTGACTTCGCTGGGGGATTCGATTCCTGCGGCGACGGAACGGTCTTACGGCACGATCGAGGGGATTACATACGAGGGTAAATATTGTCGTCGCGACATCGGCCGCGATCTATTATAAAACCATTCGGCTCTGAGGTATCTACCCGCAGGGAACTGTCGCTTTCTTGAAAGAAAGCGACGCAAAGAACTTTCATGATAGCTACGCTATGCCTTAGGCTCCGCAGTCCTCAGTCTTTGCGATTGCTTTTGGGTCGGGGTTCTCCGGGGCGCGTGGGGTAAATACTCGCATATCGCGCCCCGAAAGAATCCCCGGCCCAAAGAAGAGTCCGAGAGTTGGCCATCGGCAGCGGGAGGATGCGCAAGCATCCGTCTGAAGTTTTTTTTGTTCTTTTTGTTCACAACCGACGCTGCCAGCGAGGGCAATGCAAACATAGTTTGCAAATTGCCGAGCGGCGAGGAGGAAAACGAGCGCAGCGAAGTTAAAAAGAACAGTACCCTCCCGGGCAAATCCACAAGAGCGAATGAATTTAAAGATCAGAAGATGAGTTTCGACCTCACCCGTCAGAATCTGTTCAAGACCTTTTTGTATTTTTTGCTCTTGATCGTCATCTTCTGGGGAGTCGAATTGTTTCATCCCGAGCACTATCGCCAGATAGGAGCTCCATACGCCAGCGGGACATCCAGCCCGGCCGCCGGGACACCCTTGGGAGTGCTGATCGACAGTTTTCTGATTCGAATTCCCGCCTTGGGCGTCCTGTTTTCTTCGATCCTCGTCTTCATCAACTCCTTTTTCGTCACCCGGATCGTCATTCGGAACGTCATTTTTCTGGAGCGCACCTACATGCCCTCCATCATCTACCTCCTGATCAGCTCCGGATACTACAACAACTACCTCACCTTCCGGCCGCTGCTCGCCGCATTTTTGCTGCTGCTCGCCTGCGAGATCATCTTCCGGAGCTACAACTACAAACCGCTGAGCACCGGCGCCTATATGACCGTCGGTTTCATCTTCGGCACCGCCGGCGCCATCTACGCACCCGCCTTGTTGCTCGTCGTGCTGATACCCGTCGGCCTGACCATCTTCCGCCTGTTCGACCTCCGCGAGTGGGTCGCCGCTTTCGGCGGTTGGCTGATTCCCCTCTTTTTGAGCGCCTACGGCGTATGGCTTGCCGGAGGCGACTTTCTGAGCATTCTGCCCGCCTGTCGCGACGCCTTACTCACCCCGCAGCCGCTTCCCGCCATCGAATACTTCAGCAGTTTCGAATGGACATTTATCGGTTGCGTCGTTATTCTGTTCATCCTGTCGCTCATCACCTTTTTCGGGCGGAGCCGCAGCTACAAACTCAAGCCGTTCAAGGCCTACATTTTTTTCATCTGGATGCTGCTGGCGAATCTGCTCTCGCTGGCGGCCATGCCGAGCCGGTCGCTCTACCAGCTGCCGATCGTCGCCATTCCGTTGGCGGTGATTATTCCGACCTATTTCAACAGCCGGAAGCCCAACTTTCTCACTAACTTTCTGTACGTCTTGATGATGGGTTGCGCCATCGTCATTCATCTGTTACCTTTTTTCCTTTGAGTTCTCCCCGCCACGCCTGCCTCATTTGAAATTCCACCTCCGCCCCGGGCTACCGCCATCGGGATACAGGTGCCTTGGGCGGCATCGGTCGCTACGGCTACAGTTGGTCGTCCACAACAGGCAGTCTCTACGGTCAGGACTTGAATTTCAATGCGCAGGGCCTCAGCACCAGCTACTCTGACAGTCGTGGCCATGGTCTTCAGTTGCGTTGCCTCTCGGAATAAACGGGCGAAGAGAGCTTTCGACGGAACCGATTGGGGACTTAGAACCCGGGCTTGGGCCCGACTTGCCTATTCAGATTTTGCGAATCATGCGACCCGCCCCGGGCTTCCGCAGTTCCAGCTCGGGCTCGCTGAGCAGCGTCGGTTTCAGCGGATACAACTGGACTTCCACAATCAGCGGGACACAAGGAATGTATTTGAACTTTGGTGCAACGTGGCTTTATCCGCGTACGGCAGTCTACCGCGCTCCCGGTTTTCAGTTGCGTTGCCTCTCGGAATAAACGGGGGCGCGTGCTCGCGAGGGCAAAGGGTTGGAGTTACCCTATTTGCGTTTTGAGTGCATCCCTGCGGTTCGAAGAACCGCCCGGGCCGAAGCCTCCCCCAGCGGAGGCCCGCAACTAACGTTGCTGTGGGCCCCGCAGGCTTCGACCCAACAAAGCAATACCCTCTTCACTCTCAATTGAAGCGAGTCGGACGCCCGAGAGACCCGCGCGACCCAAAGGGTCGCAAAAGCCCAGCATTTTTCTGTCGGATTCATTCTTGAGGTTCGGCCTGCGCGCTCCGGGGGTGGGCCAAAGGCCCAGCGCGCAGGCCCGGCGACCCTAAAGGGTCGCAAAAGCAACAACCTATTCACCGCCCTAGGCTACCATGTTCGGCCTGGCGCCCATTCGTTCTGGGCGCACCCCCACGCGCCGCTAAAGCGTCGCTGCGCCCGAGGACGGCAATTCTCTGGAATCGCGCTATTCGCTCTCTGCCTATAGCTGTTCGCCGCCAGCGGTGAGTGCAACGAGCTCCGACGAGTTGCAGTCCGCCGCGTGGGGTGGCGGCGAACTGCGCGGCTCAAAGAGCCGCAGAAGCTCAGCCAACAGTTCAACCCAAAGCAAAGCCCAACCCACTGCCCCATGCTCGGCCCAGCGCGACGCGAAAACCAGTTACGGTTTTCGCGCCCGAAGAACAAGCACAGCCCAAAACTCGTCCCAGTTCTCTGCCCCGTGTCAGCCTCACTGCGGCTCCGCTGTCGCTCCGCCGGTGCCGCTCAGCACTCGAAAGATGGGCGAATCTACTCATAAACGTCGCCCGCGGCAATTCTTGCCGGATTGGCCGAGTGCCAACCGGCAGAATATGCCATCTTAGGCGGGCGGGCGACGAAGTTTTCGTGAGTGAGCAAGTTTTCTCGCGCGCCTTGGGAAATCTTGTCAAAACGCGCAAGCGCATTTTGACGATTTCCTTATTTAGGCGGCGGCGCGCGATCGAGCTTTGACCCGCCTAAAACTGGCCTCGGGCCGCGCGGGCCCCACGTCCCGTGGACGGGCGAAACTGCGTTTCGCTGTGGCAGCCTCCGCCCAGTCCTGCTCCCCCGTGCGCCTAACAAACAAGCCCTTACTGTTATCCTCCACTCAACACCTTTCGCAACAAAAAAGGGTTTCTCTCGAATGAGAGAAACCCTTAACTATCCTATGCGAGTAAGTCTTAGAATTTTGAGTCGAAACCCGCTTAACTAAGCCTACTTCCACACAGCTACAACAGGCCCGATAAAAAGCTACCGTCCCTGCTGAGCCTTGTCTTTTTCCTTTGCCGCCGCATAGCTGATCGAAAGCGCATTAGCCCGCCGCAACTCCTGTTTGATATCCGTCACCAGCCCCATCTTGGTCGTGGCGTCGATCTTCAGGCTGACGGTCATATCCGGCCGTTCGTTTTCTTTCAGTTTGTCGCGTTCGGCAGCAATGAACTCGGTGATGTTGGTCAGCGAGCTGTACGCTCCGTTGAGCTGGATACGCGGCGCCGTCCCGAGTTGCTGAACGAACTCTTTCTTGGGCGGCCCCACATAGATGTAGCTGACCAAAGATTTTTTTTCGAGTTTCTGTGCTTCGCTCGCCTTCGGAGAGTCGATCTGCACCTTCAGTTCCACCTCGCGCATCGTCGTGGTGGCCATGAAGAAGAACAGGATCATGAAGACAATGTCCGGCAACGAAGAGGTAGAAATCCCCGGAGTACCTTTTCCTCCGCCCTTTCTTTGAATGATTGCCATAATTATTTTCCTCCTGTCAGGTTACGCGGTTCGGCTTCCGAGATTTTGACCGGAATCGCCTTGTTAATCGCCTTCTGCTGTTCAGAGCTCAGGTCGGAATACGGCCTCCCGAACGATTTTTGCGCCAGGTCGTTCTTCGCTTCGTTATAGGCCTTGGTCAGTTCGTTCTGCACCTTGAGGTACATTTCGTAACTGGTACCGCGGTCGTTCTGGAGCGAGATCAGCCCTTTGCTCACCGGATAGCTGCCGAGCAGCGGGATTTCGGTCATCTCCTTCTCCGGCATGGTGGGATCGTTGGTCGGGTTGGTGATAAAGGTTTTCGCCTTTTCGCTCAGCCCCGATATATCCATCCGTTGTCCCGCCACCAGGAGCTGGTTATTGCCGCTGACGAACACCTGGAGCACATTCCGCTCGTGGGCGTCCATCCCCGGGTCGTTGTCCTGTTCGACCAGGGGGGGCAATTTCCGGGAGATCCCCGAATCGACGTTCATCGAAGTCGTCATCAGCCAGAAGATGAGCAACAGGAACGCGATGTCGGCCATAGATCCGGAATTGATTTCTGGAACTTTTCTTTTCGCCATCTTCGTGAGCGGTTATTTTTTGATGAGTTTGTAGACTTCACCGAAGAGGATGCTGAGGATCACCCCGATGAAGGCGATGTAAGTGGCATAGAGCGCCGTATCGCTGAACTTGAGTTCGAACGAGTCGTCCATCGTCTTGCCGCTGGCGAGCCGGATCGGTTCGTCGCTCGCCAGAGCGTACGACACGAGGAGCACGACCACCAGCACACCCAGTCCGATCAACGAGCGGGTCGCGCTCTTCGGATTCTGGAAGACGGCGAACAGCGGCATGATAATCACCAGCGCAATCGTGAGGAGCACCATCACCAAAGCCCAGATGAGCATCATGTTGAGCGTCACGCTCTCTTCGCCTTCGACGAAGGTCGCTGCCCCGACAACCACCAGAATGGCCGAAACGATCAGGAGGATGTATTTAATAATCGAAAGGTATTTCATAGTTTCGTTTGTGCCAAAAGCACGCCACGGTCGCTCCCGCAGTCCGCCCGGCCGGGAAGTTCACTCCCTCGCCGGTCGCCGCACGGAGCCGGAGCCGTGTATGCGCGGGTTATTTTTTCAGGTATTTGGTCAGGATGTCCACCAGCGAGATGGAAGCGTCTTCCATCGAGATCACGATGCTATCGATCTTAGCAACCAGATAGTTGTAGAAGAGCTGGAGGATCACAGCGGCGATAAGCCCGGCCACGGTGGTCAAAAGGGCGATTTTCATCCCCCCTGCAACCAGCGCCGGAGCGATATCCCCTGCCGCTTCGATGGCGTCGAACGCCGCGATCATACCGACCACAGTACCCATAAACCCGAGCATCGGCGACAGAGCGATGAAGAGCGAGATCCACGACATACCGCTTTCCAACTGCCCGGCCTGTACCGACCCGTAGGAAGCCACCGATTTTTCGACCACGTCGATCCCTTCGCTGGTCCGGTCGAGCCCCTGATAGAAGATCGAAGCCACCGGCCCGCGGGTATTGCGGCACACGCCCTTGGCAGCTTCGATACCGCCGTTATTCAAAGCATCTTCAACCTTTTCGAGGAGTTTTTTGGTATTTACGGTAGCGAGGTTCAGATAAATCACGCGTTCGATCACGATCGCCAGACCCAGCACCAAGCAGAGGAGGATCGGCGACATCCAGCCCACACCCCCTTCGATAAATTTCTGTTTCAGTGCCTGGTGCATCGGCTGCCCGCCCAAGTCTTCGCCGGCCACAGCGTCAGCAACGGCTTCTTCGGCCGGGGTGATTGCGTCGGTCTGTTCGGTCTGAGCCGCAGCGGTCGAGTCGGCAGCCTCTTGAGCGTACAGGTTCACGGTTCCGAAGGTCAGCAGACCTACCATGGACACGATTGTCAGAAGTTTTTTCATAGTGACGGTAATTTGATTAGTTGTTTTTTGTTTGTTTCGTTAGTTGTTCGTATGGTTTTCGCCCCGCAGTCGACGGGCGAAACGGTTCGGTTTCGAGTTCGGGAACGAGGCTCATGTTTTGAATCAACCGCCTCCTTATTTTACCGCTCCTGCCGTCCGGCATTGGAGTCCTCGAACGGGATTAACCGCGCGCTATGCAACTTGTCTTCTTTGTTTATGTCTCTCGTCAAGAGAAATTTTCGAACGCGGGATTAACTACACCTTGTTCCTCTCGCTTCCCGTCAATTGAAATTCCTGACCGGGATTAACTGCGCCGCTGCGCCGCTTGTTTTTCCCTTGCCTCCCGGCGGGCTCCCTGCAATCACCTCCCCCGAAAAACGCCCCCATGCCTGCATGTTTTGCACGGATGAATAGAAACTCTTCACCGAACAAGTTCGCTTCGATTTCCATTCATCCGTGCAACCCCGCTTTGCGGGAGCATCATTTTTCGGCTCGATTGCGGAGGAAAAGGGATTCGAACCCTTGATACCCTTTTGAGGTATACACACTTTCCAGGCGTGCTCCTTCGACCACTCGGACATTCCTCCCTTAAAAAATACAACCATCAAAAGACCGCATTACCGCGTGATCTCCAATGCGTTACAGCGCACCGAAGACCGACCGGCACGAGCCGGAATCGCGGGAAACGAGCCGTTTCAACGGGTTAAAGTTAGCATAAAAAATTTATTGTGTACCATCTCCCCGAAAAATTCCTCCATTTCGGCCCCTCCGTCAGACCGTCATTTCGCCCCGGATCGACATGCCGAGGTAGTTCACCAGCTGCCCTTTCGACAACCCGCGCCCCAAGAGATACATCAGCTTCGCCACCGCCGCCTCGGTCGTCATGTCGTGCCCGCTCACCACCCCCGCCTTCAGGAGCGCCCGCCCGGTGTCGTAGAGCTCCATATCCACGCTTCCCGCCGCACACTGCGTCACGTTGATCACCACGACGCCGCTGGCGACCGTTTCGGCCACCGTCTCGACGAACCACCCGTCTGTCGGGGCATTGCCCGCCCCGTAAGTCTCCAGCACGACGCCCCGCAGCCCCTCGACACGCAGCATGGCCCGGAAAATCTCAGGCCTCAACCCCGGAAAAATCCGCACCACGGCCACCCGCGTCTCCAATGCCGTATCGACTTTGAGCGACGGCAGAAAGCTGTCGACTTTCCGTATATACGGTTCGTTGTATTTGATCGCAATCCCGGCCTCGGCCAGCGGGGGATAGTTCGGGCTTCGGAAGGCGTTGAAGTGTTCCGCGTTGTATTTGATCGTGCGGTTGGCCCGCAGCAGGCTGTTCTGAAAGTAGATGCAGACCTCGGGCACCGCCCCCGAGGCAGCGATTTCGATGGCCGAGACGAGGTTTTCGCGTCCGTCTGTCCGCAACACGCCGATCGGGATCTGGCTTCCGGTAAAGATGATCGGTTTGGCCAGATTCTCCATCATGAAGCTGAGCGCCGAAGCGGTATACGCCATCGTATCCGTCCCGTGCAGGACGACGAATCCGTCGTAGCCGTCATAAGCGTCCCGAATCGTGACCGCGAGGCGTTCCCATTCGACGGGACTGACATTCGAGGAGTCGATCACGGGATCGAAAGCGACGGTGTCAATGCGTATCCTGAATTTGCGCAATTCGGGCACTTCGTTCCCGATTTGGGTGAAATCGAACGGGGCGAGGGATCCGGTTTCGGGATTGGTTTTCATCCCGATCGTCCCGCCGGTGTATATGAGAAGTATCGACCTGTCCATAGATTATGTGCAAAGCTAACATTTTTATTTCGTACCGCGCATCCTCTCCGCCTCCGATCGTGCGCCTGTCGCAGCGCCCCGCCCCGGGCTACCGCGGAGCTGGTTTTGCCGGACGGTTGGGGACTCTGCATGGCGTCGGGGGCGAAGGCTCCGTTTGGTCTTCTTCATCTTATGAGACAAACAGCATCTACTTGCGTTTTTTCATGACAGAAGTCCAACCCGATATCGCCTACCTGCGCGGCCACGGTCTTCAGTTGCGTTGCCTCTCGGAATAAACGGGCACGCGGGCCCGCGGTGGGCAATGGGCTGGAGCTACCCTAATTTAGATACCTCTACATGGCTCCATTTATGAGGCCGGACGGCCTGTTCATCTTTCGTTTAAGCGGGTCGAAGCCTGCGGGTGCACTCAACGAGCATCGCGAGTTGCGGGCCTCCCGCGGGGGGAGGCTATCGGCCCGCGCGGCTCTGCGAGCCGCAGAAACTCAACCAACAAATCAGCCCAAACCACGACCAAAGGTTCAGCCCAATTCTGTCGGTTTCGGGCTGCGCGCTTCGGGGGTGGGCCGAACGGCCCAGCGCACAGGCCCGGCGCCCCTAAAGGGTCGCGACAGTTTCACCCAAACCACCGCCCATTTATCACCACATTCTTTCGGATTCGGCCTGTCGCCCACCCCCCGAAGCCGCTACGCGGCTTGGGCGACGAGGCCGGCGGTTCGGAGAACCGCAAAAGCTCGGCCCATTCGTCCTCGGTTTTAGCGGTTCGCCGCCAGCGGTGAGTGCAACGAGCTCCGTCGAGTTGCAGTCCGCCGCGTGGGGTGGCGGCGAACTGCGCGACTCTGCGAGTCGCAGAAGCTCAGCCCAGTTCTCTGCCCCGTGTCAGCCTCACTGCGGCTCCGCTTTCGCTCCGCCGCTGCCGTCGCCCGCGGCAATTCTTGCCGGATTGGCCGAATGCCAACCGGCAGAATATGCCTTTTAAGCGGGCGGGCGACGGATTTTTGCGCGCAGTTCTTTATTCGCGCGCCTTAGAAAACGCGTCAGCGCATTTTGACGATTTCCCTCTTTAGGCGTGGCGCGCGTATGTCCTACGGGAAAGTACTGCGCTCGGGCCCCGCGTGCCCGCGGTGGGCAATGGGCCGCCTCGACCCAATCCTTTGTCCCGCCTCGAACTGTTCTTTTTCTTCAGAAAAAGAACCAAAAAGACTTCCGACGGATGCTGACGCATCCTCAAGCTGCCGGCGGCCCTAACCAATGCGAAAACCTCGCCCCTGCCCGCACACCTTAAAAACACACAAAAAGAACGGGTTGCGCCTCGCACCGAGACCCAACCCGTTCCAAATAGATGATTTCGTAAGCCTGACGAACGCCCTACTTCTTGAAATAGCGGTTGTACAACCCCTCGAAGCCCTTGCCGTGCCGAGCCTCGTCCTTGCACATCTCGTGCACCGTGTCGTGGATCGCATCCAGCCCCAGCTCCTTCGCCCGCGTCGCGATGCGTTTTTTGTCTTCGCACGCCCCGGCTTCAGCCTCCATGCGAGCTTTCACATTGGTCTTCGTATCCCAGACCACCTCGCCCAGCAGTTCGCAGAACTTCGCCGCGTGTTCGGCCTCTTCCCACGCATAGCGTTTGAAAGCCTCCGCAATCTCCGGATACCCCTCGCGATCCGCCTGCCGGCTCATCGCCAGATACATCCCCACCTCCGTGCACTCGCCCGTGAAGTGCGCCTTCAGCCCGTCGAGCACCTCCGCATCGACCCCTTTGGCCACCCCGATCACATGCTCGTCCACAAAAGTCAGCCCTCCGGCCTGTTCCACATACTCCTTGAATTTGCTCTTCGGCTGTTTGCACTGCGGGCAGAATTCCGGTGCTTCGTCCCCTTCATGAATGTAGCCGCACACCGTACAAATGAATTTCTTTTTCATACTGAATCGTTTTGTTTGTTTGGTTTGGAAATGGTTATTAATTGTTCTGAGAATTTTTCTTTTCGCACTCCCGGCAAACCCCTCGACAGTAGAGCTGCACCGCCTCGATCCGATGCCCCTCCGCCACCGGCAGCCGCGGCACCTCGTCGAGCAAGAAATCGTACACCCCCCCGCAAGCCGTACAATACAGGTGCCCGTGCACCGACATATCCCCGTCGAACCGCGAACACCCCGGTTCGATCGTGAGGTGCGCCGCCGCACCCCGCTCCACCAGCAGGTTGAGCGTATTGTAGACCGTCGTTTTCGACAGCGTCGGCATCTGCGGCGCCAACGCCCCGTAGACCTCCTCCGCCGTCGGATGCGTGCGATGCTTCAGGAGGTAGTCCATCACCGCCACCCGCTGCACCGAAGGCCTCACCCCGCATCGGCGCAACACCGTCGCCGCATCTGCATCGAGTCGTTTCATAATTTGTAATAATTACAAATCCATAACGAGTACAAAGTAAAATTATTTTGTCGAGTCCTCCAAATTTTCTTTCGCTTTTCCTCCGAAATAATTATCTTTATTTTTACCATTCTTTCTCAACAAAAGAGACACCATTCTCCTAACGAAAGGCTAAGACAAAACACATTAAAGCGACATAATTATTATCGAATAATTTTAAAAATAAAATAATTCGTCCGAAATTAGGAATATTCGATTATGATGTTTATGTTTGAAGTGCGGTTTGATTTTAAATCGAGCAGTAAAACTATTTTTTCACTTTTTAAATTCATGTTACCATGAAGAAATTAACTAAAATCTTGTTGGCCGCCGGCGGCGCAGCCCTGATTGGCGGCGGCGCCGTGATGACCTACCTCAAAGCGCAGACCCAACAGCCGGAGATGTCCGATCTGACCCTCCAGAACCTCGAAGCGATGGCCACCATCGACGTGCCAGACATGAACTGGGCAAATGGCCCCAGCAGTAATGTATCCTGTTCTCGTTGCGGCTCGGTACATGTGCATTGTAAAGCAAGCAAAAACACTCGATGTTTACAAACATCTTGTTTGTAATCCATTTCCAGAAAAGGCGGCCCTCGAAAGCCGTCTTTTCCACCCATCATTCAATCTCTCATGAAACTGCAAATTTTTACGCTGGCCTTTTTATCTTTAGCTTCGTGTCAGAAAAGCACTCCTGCCTCTCCGGAATCATCGTTTCCCCTATCCGTCGTCGACTGGCAGGCCGAAAATTTCGGACAACTTTCCGATATCCTCGAATACACCGAGTGTATCGAACTGGAGAATACACCCGAAGCCGCCTTTTCTACCATCGACTGCATCGTTTGTCAGGACGACCGCTATTTCATTTTCGACAAATACGGCTCGAACAAACTGCTGATGTTTGACGACCGGGGCCGTTTCGTCCGGCAAATCAGCCGACCGGGCCACGGCCCCGGCGAATATGTCCGCCTCGAATCCTTTTCGATTCGGAACGATACCGTTTTCGCTCTGGACGCCAACGGGCAGAAGATTTTGGTCTACGACATCGACGGCCAACATCTCCGTGATATCCGCATTGCCGACCTCGATTTTCCCGATGCGTTGGCATGGCTTTCCGACGGCTTTTTGTTTTACCGAGGTCTGTATGACGAAGAATCAGCCGAGGATGTAGTGGCCCTTTTTCGCACGGACAGCCAGGCCGGTTCTGTGGAACCCTATTTCGGGTACAACGAACAATCGTCCCGCGTCAGCTTCGGCCAGCCATTGACAGAGTCCGACTCTTCAATCGTTTTTACTCGTTATCTGAACGACACCGTCGTCCTGTTCGACCGTTCGGGACAGATTGTTAAAGGTATCTGTTTCGATTTCGGCACACGGCGTATTCCTGATTCCCGGCGCGGCCATATCACAGTACGAGAACTGACCGATTCCCATTGCGCCTTTCTCGCTTCGGCTCCGGTTCCCGCCAGCTCGAAACTCTGCGGGGTCGTCTGCGAAGCCGGCGAACGCATGGTTTTCGCCTACGATTCCCTGACGAAGCGTACCTACATCGACCGGACGGGGCGAACGATACCCGCCCTGCCCTCCAACTTCGCGGCACAAGATTCGACGGGCCTTGTCTCCTGGCTGAATTACGATGTCAAGGATCATTTTCTCTCCTCTTTGGGGGAAGAGCGAATCCGGGAACTGTTGCCCCGCATGGAAGAGGGAAGTGTTTATCTGCTGTTATACCGATGGAAATGAAAATCTCAACTATCGCTTTCTATCTATGCCTTATTCTCGGCTTGTGCTCTTGTGGTAACAGCCGAAAAAAAGACGCTGTCCTTTTGGCCGAGTTGACCCGTTCGGAACTTATTTTGCCCCCTGCTCCTATAACGAATCAGCCGCGCATCCTCGTGTACGTCGGCGAGGGAGAGTGCGGCGTCTGTTCGCTCAGACTACCGGAGTGGTATGCAAAAATCAACGAATTGCGCCAAACGGGTATCGACTCCGTACAGGTTCTTTTCGTGGTCGAAGAACGAGAGATGCCCCGTATGGAAGCTGCCGTAGCAGAATCTCATATCGCGCGCATCCGAGAGATTGTCGCCATTCGACCGGACAGTTCCAGATTATTCTTAAGCACCAATCCCATACCGTCTGATTACCGTTTCCACACCTTTTTGTTGGACAAGGATAATAGAGTCGTGCTCGTCGGCTCGCCGATCGGGAACCCCAAGATGTGGGAACTTTATAAAAGCACCATCGCCCGCCTCGCCGCCCATGGCGGCACCCTCCCCGACGAACAATAGCCCCGCACACCTCCGCCCCCCTCCGTCGCCGCCCGCTCCCCCGCCGGCGGCGACAGTCTTTTTTAACCCCCGCCACCGTTTCGCCACCCCAAAATTTGTGTAATACGAAAAAGGAAAATATCTTTGTTAGCAGAAAAACAACGCCCGGAGCCGCCGTGGACGGAGGCATCCTCTCCCAGACCACCGGCGGTTCTCCTTTCCCGCACCCAACGCGACACACGACTCGGCTTACAAAATACAAATCATTCAAAACAACCAAACCTATGAGTAAACTCTGGAGCTCCTCCATCGGGAAGAAACTCGTAATGAGCCTCTCGGGCCTGTTCCTGCTCGTCTTCCTGCTCGTCCACCTCGTGGCCAACCTCTTCTTCTACGGAGGGGAAGACGCCTACAACGCCATGTGCGAATTCATGGACACCAACCCCGTGATTCAGGTCATGGTACCCGTGCTCGCCGCCGGCTTCGTGATCCACATCGCGTGGGCCACCGCCATCACCCTGAAGAACCAGACCGCACGGCCCGTGAAGTACAAAGTACAAGACCTCAGCGCCTCCTCGACCTGGGAATCGCGGAACATGTACGTCCTCGGGATCATCATCCTCGGCGTGCTCGCCTGGCACCTCACCGACTTCTGGAGCCACATGCAGCTCCAACACTTCATCGGCGGCGAAGCCGTGAACAACCCGTACGAGCTGCTCATCCAGACCTTCGCCAACCCGATCATCTCGATCCTCTATATGGTTTGGATCATCGCCCTGTGGTTCCACCTGCGCCACGGCTTCTGGAGCGCCTTCCAGACCGTCGGACTCAACAACCAGGTCTGGATCCGTCGTTGGCAATGCGCAGCCCGGCTCTACGCCTTGATCGTAGCCGTCGGCTTCATCTCGATTCCGATCGCCGTGCTGATCCTCGCCATCTTCGGCAAATAGACCACCCGGGAAACTCCTATTTTCAGAACCCAATCATTCCGAAAAGCACATGAGCAACAAACTCGACTCAAAAATCCCCGAAGGGCCGTTGGCCCAGAAGTGGAGCAAACATAAAGCAGACATCAAAGTCGTCAGCCCGGCCAACAAACGCAAACTGGACGTGATCGTCGTCGGAACCGGCCTCGCCGGGGCATCGGCCGCCGCATCGCTCGGCGAGCTGGGCTACAATGTCAAAGTCTTCTGCATCAGCGACTCGCCGCGACGGGCACACTCCATTGCCGCACAAGGGGGGATCAACGCAGCCAAGAACTACCAGAACGACAACGACTCGGTCTACCGCCTCTTCTACGACACGATTAAGGGGGGGGACTATCGTGCCCGCGAAGCCAACGTTTATCGGCTGGCCGAGGTGGCCAACTCGATCATCGACCAGTGCGTGGCACAGGGGGTTCCGTTTGCGCGCGACTACGGCGGACTGTTAGACAACCGCTCGTTCGGGGGGGCGCAGGTTTCCAGAACCTTCTACGCGCGCGGTCAAACCGGGCAGCAGTTGTTGTTGGGGGCCTATGCAGCCTTGAACCGGCAGATACAGAAAGGCTCGGTGAAGTCATACCCGCGGCATGAGATGCTCGACGTCGTGCTGATCGACGGCAAAGCGCGCGGGATCATCACCCGGAACCTCGTGACCGGCCAGATCGAACGCCACGGAGCGCACGCCGTGCTGATCTGCTCGGGAGGGTACGGCAACGTCTTCTTCCTCTCGACCAACGCCATGAACTCCAACGGGTCTGCGGCTTGGCAGTGTTATAAGAAAGGGGCGATGTTCGCCAACCCGTGTTTTACGCAGATCCACCCGACCTGTATCCCGAAACACGGCGAACAGCAGTCGAAACTGACCTTGATGTCGGAATCGCTGCGGAACGACGGCCGGATCTGGGTGCCGAAGAAGAAAGAAGACGTCGAAGCGGTACGTTCGGGCGCCAAGAAACCGTCACAGATTCCGGAAGAGGATCGCGACTACTACCTGGAACGCCGCTATCCGGCTTTCGGGAACCTCGTGCCGCGCGACGTAGCATCGCGGGCAGCCAAAGAGCGGTGCGACGCCGGATTCGGGGTCAATGAGACGGGTCTCGCCGTCTTCCTCGACTTCTCGACCGCTATCAACCGCTTGGGCAAAGAGGTCATCGCACAACGCTACGGCAACCTGTTCCAGATGTACGAAAAGATCGTCGACGTGAATCCGTACGAGGAGCCGATGATGATCTACCCGGCCGTGCATTATACGATGGGGGGGATTTGGGTCGACTACAACCTGATGACCACCGTTCCGGGCTTGTATGCCTTGGGCGAAGCCAACTTCTCGGATCACGGCGCCAACCGTCTGGGGGCTTCCGCGCTGATGCAGGGCTTGGCAGACGGCTACTTCGTCATTCCGTACACCTTGGGCGACTATCTCTCGCACGACATCCAAACCCCCAAGATCGACACCAACCACCCGGCTTTCGCCGAAGCGGAACAAGCGATCTGGGACAAGATCAACAAACTGTTCTCGATCAACGGGAAACGCTCCGTAGACGACCTGCACAAGGAGCTCGGGAACATCATGTGGGAATATGTCGGCATGGGTCGTACCAAAGAGAGCCTCGAAAAGGCGATCACGGCGATCCAGGCGCTCCGGAAGGAATTCTGGTCGAATGTCCGCGTGCCGGGCAAAGAGGGCGAATTCAATCAGGAGATCGAAAAGGCGCTCCGCGTGGCGGACTTCATGGAGATGGGCGAACTCATGGCGCGCGACGCCTTGAACCGCAACGAATCCTGCGGCGGCCACTTCCGCGAAGAGTTCCAAACGCCGGAGGGCGAGGCGCTGCGCGACGACGACCACTATGCTTATGTGGCGGTCTGGGAATACAAGGGCCCGGACGCGGAACCGGAACTCCACAAAGAAAAACTGGTCTTCGAAACGGTTCACCTCGCTCAACGTAACTACAAAGACTAACCACACTGTTTTACCCATCTTAAAATCGTTCTTTCTGTCCCTGACTGGAGGGTACTGTTCTTTTTGTGAACAAAAAGAACCAAAAAAACTTCAGAGCGCATCCCT
>NZ_CAQIVA010000011.1:0-48944 GCF_948810725.1 uncultured Rikenella sp. | reverse complement strand
CTAAAGAAGCGATTCAATCATTTCGGCGGTGAGCCGAAATAGAATGAATCGCGCAAGGCGCGCGAACAAAGGTGAGAAAAGACGGTTCAAAGCCCATCCGCGCGCCACGCCTTAAGAGGGAAATCGTCAAAATGCACTTGTGCGTTTTGACAGGATTTCCCCAGGCGCGCGGACTAAGAACGGGAGTAGAGGCAGCCAATAAAACACCCCAAGGGCGCGCCGCCTAAGCCCGCCCTAAGCCCGCAATAGACAGGCCCACAAAGCCCCCTTGGTCTGACTTTACGCGGGACGCCGATGTGCCATTAAAAGGGACTTTCCCGTACTACTCGGATGGGGTTGTCGGAGAATCTTACGGTGCAGGGAACTACAAAGCCACCAACGGTCGTCTCTACAAGGTAACGGACGACGGCACCGCGGGAACCCCGCTCGCCTGGTACCCCGCCCCGGGCTACCGCGGTCATGCGGATGGCGTGCAGCGTAACGTCGGATACGAGGGTGCGGTCTGGTCTGCGTCGGTGCCCGACGGCAGCACGAACGCCTGGCGTTTGTTGTTCAATGCGGCGTACATGCATCCTTCGACTGCGAACTATCGCGGCGCCGGTTTTCTGTTGCGTTGCCTCTCGGAATAAACGGGGACTGAGAGCTTTCGACAGAACCGATTGGGAACTTAGAACCCGGGCTTAGGCCTATTTTCCTTTAGATTCGCAATTCGAATACTATTCGGCACCGCCCCGGGCTACCGCCATCGGGACACAGGCGCACTGCGTGACATCTGCAACGAAGGTACGGTGTGGTCGGCTTCCGCGGTTGACGGCAGCACGTACGCCAGGCGACTGGTGCTCAGCACACAGAGCCTCAGCACCAGCAGCTCGAACAGCCGCGCCTTCAGTTTTCCGTTGCGCTGCCTCTCGGAATAAACGGGGACTGAGAGCTTTCGACAGAACCGATTGGGAACTTAGAACCCGGGCTTAGGCCTATTTTCCTTTAGATTCGCAATTCGAATACTATTCGGCACCGCCCCGGGCTACCGCCACGCACACTCGGGCGTACCGGTGAGCGTCGGCAACCACGGGTTCAGCTGGTCTTCCACGGTCAGCGGTACCAATGGCATGTACTTGAATTTTTTCGTGACGTGGCTCGGTCCCAGCAGCGCGTACTACCGCGCCTACGGTTTTCAGTTGCGTTGCCTCTCGGACGCACAGCGTCTTCTTGCCCGAAAACAGGCTCTACCCGAACAACGGGCCGCCTCTACCCGAAAACAGGCTCTACCCAAAATACAAGGCCGCCTTTACCCGAAAGCTAACCCAAACAACGGGGCCTCCACCCGAAAGCTAACCCCGGCAATCGACCGCCGCCCCTACCCAGCGCAACGCCCCTCTTTCAGATGCTACATTTGTGATGAAAAAACGCAGAAAATACAGGAAAAACAGCTCGATTCCGCGTCGGTATTGGCTTTGGAGCCTCTTTTGGCTATTTCTGGCGATCCTCGCCATCGCCTGTTCGCACCGGCTGACCCCTCGCCGAGCCCCCTCTTTGTCTGCCCCCTCAGCTTCTCATCGTCCCGCTCCGTCGCCCTCGACATCCTCCAGAGCGTCGGACGCAGCTCCTTCCTCGCCCTCCTTCGTTCCTTCCGCCCACCTCGAACTGCCCGCCCTGGACGCCGCCGACACCCTTATTTACAACACCTCCGGCCGCTACACCTTTTCCTATCGTCCGTCCGGGAAGATCGCGCGTTGGGTCGCCTATAAACTGACCCGCAGCGACCTCTCCGGCGCCGTCGACCGTAGCGACACCTTTGCCCCCGACCCCCGGCTGCGCACCTACGGCTGGCCCTCCGCGACCCATGCCGACTACCGCGGCAGCGGTTACGACCGCGGGCACCTGTTGCCCTCCGCCGATCGCACCGATTCCGAAGCCTCGAATCGTTCCACCTTTCTTTACTCCAACATGGCCCCCCAGCAGCCTCGACTGAACCGCGGCCCCTGGAAACGCCTCGAAGAGCAGCTCCGCGCCCAGACCTCCGATTACGACACCCTTTATATCGTCGTCGGCACCGTGCTGCCGGCTCATCCAGAGACCATCGGCCGTGGCGTCTTCGTTCCCGAGCTCTTTTTCAAAGCCATCGCCCTCCGTCGCGCCGACGTTTTCGAGATGGCCGCGTACGTGATGCCGAACGACGCCGCCTTGCTGACCGGTCGTGATTATACCGAGTTCGCCGTTTCCGTCGATAGTGTGGAACGTTTGTCCGGACTCGATCTTTTTCCCTCTCTTCCCCAGCCGTGACGCGTGTACGTTGATTATTGCTCCGCCACTGCGGCTGTCGTGCGTTTTGGGTTAGAGATGACCAGTAAACCGCCCCGGGCTTCCGCGACTATGGACGAGGTGGTGCTGAAGGTGCAGCCAGATACGTCGGCAGCTATGGTTACAGTTGGTCGTCCGCCACGAACGGTATCTACGGACAGTACTTGGTTTTCAGCGTAACGAGTCTCAGCTCCAGCAACGCGCTCAATCGGGCTTTCGGTTTTCCGTTGCGTTGCCTCTCGGAATAAACGGGGACGAACAGTGTCTTTTGTTGCCAGTCTCTATCCTAATTTGGGTTGAATCTCTGCGATTCGAAGAATCGCGCGGGCCGGACGTCTCCCCACGGGAGGCCCGCAACACGCCGCTCTGCGTCGAGAGTTGCGTTCCGCCCGGGCGTCCGACCCACCTCAAAGCACAGCACCCATTCACCGCCCAAAAGTATCGGATTCGCTCTCAGCCTAATATCTGCTCGCCGCCAGCGGTGAGTGCAACGAGCTCCGTCGAGTTGCAGCCCGCCGCATGGGGTGGCGGCGGACTGCGCGACCCTAAAGGGTCGCAAAAGCTCGGTCAACAGTTCGCCCCGATTCTGTCGGGTTCGTCCTCAGCGCGCCCCCCCACGCGCCAGTGCCTTCGGGCACTCCGATTGGGCAGCCTCTACCCCAACATACAGCTCGCCGCCAGCGGAGAGCAGCAACGAGCTCCGACGAGTTGCAGCCCACCGCGCGGGGTGGCGGCGAACTGCGCGGCTCAAAGAGCCGCAGAAGCTCGGCCCAAAGCAAGACCCAACTCACCGCCCAAATCTCAGCCCCATGCTCGGCCCAGCGCGGCTCGAAAACCGACTACGGTTTTCGAGTCCAAAGAACAATCACAGCCCAAAGCACAGCCCAGTTCTCCGCCCCGTGTCCGCTTCACTGCGGCTCCGCTGTCGCTCCGCCGTTTTTTCGCGCGCCGGGGAAATCTTGTCAAAACGCGCCAGCAAGTTTTGACGATTTCCCTCTTTAGGCGGGGCGCGCGGTCTAAGCACTGTCCCGGCTGGTACTGTTCCTTTTGGCTTCGCGTTGCCTTCGGCTTCCTCGTGCTACCTCGGCATAGCCCGTAAACGGTCTCTGCCCTCGGTACGCTACTCGGTTCCTCCTCGCCGCTCGGCAATTTGCAAACTACGTTTGCATTGCACTCGCTGGCCGCGTCGGTTGTGAACAAAAGGAACCAAAAAAACTTTAGACGGATGCTAACGCATCCTCCAGCTACCGGCGGCCCAATTCTTTGTTCGCGCGCCTTGCGCGATTCAATCATTTCGGCGTGAGCCGAAATAGTTGAATCGCTTCTTAAGGCGTAGCGCGCGTCTGTCCTACGGGAGGGTACTGCCCTCGGGCCGGGCAGGCCCCACGTCCCGTGGACGGGAAATGCTTACGCATTTCCACTGGCCTCCTCGGATTCAAGTTAGGGTAGAGACTGCCGGTTATTTAGGCCGAGGCGGTCATTAAAAGACGCAGTGCGTCCGTTTATTCCGAGAGGCACCGCAACTGAAAACCGTAGGCGCGGCCGTACGCGCTGCTGGGATGAAGGCTCGTCACGTTGAAATTCAAGTACATGCCATTGGTGCCGCTGACCGCGGTAGCCCGGGGCAGCCTCCAAAAATGGAGCGCCACAAACAAAGGCCCCCAAAAAGGCACCCACAAACAAAAACCTCCCGCCCCAAAAAACTCAAAAAGCCTATAAAAAGAAAGGAGGCCCCAGAGAGCCTCCCGATCAAATAGCCTTCCCCTCGAAGACACCCCCTCACACCAGCGCCAGCTTCAAGACCTCCTCCAGCGTCGTGACATAGTGGAACGCCAGCCCCTTGACATACTCCGGCTTGATCTCCTCGATATCCTTCCGGTTCTCCGCACTGAGGATGATATCCGTAATCCCCGCCCGCTTCGCCGCCAGAATCTTCTCCTTCACCCCCCCCACCGGCAACACCTTTCCCCGGAGCGTCGTTTCTCCCGTCATCGCATACCGCGCCTGCACCTTCCGCCCCGAGAAGACCGACGCCAGCGCCGTCACCATCGTGATCCCCGCCGACGGCCCATCCTTCGGAATCGCCCCCTCCGGCACATGGATGTGAATATCGTTCTCCTCGAACAACTCCTGCCGTATCCCCAACTGCTCCGCATGCGCCTTCACCCATCCCAGCGCGATCGACGCCGACTCCTTCATCACATCCCCCAGATTCCCCGTGATAATCAGATTTCCCTTGCCCCGGTTCAGCGACGACTCGATGTAGAGGATATCCCCCCCCACCTCCGTCCAGGCCAGCCCCGTCACCACCCCCACATGCTGATTTCCCTCGTACATCTCGTTCAGGAACCTCGGCACCCCCAGCATCTTCTCCACCCCCTCCGGCGAGACCGTCGCCTCGAACGGCTCCTCCATCCCGATCTCCTTCGCCCTGTAGCGGACAATCTTGGCAATCAGCTTGTCCAGCGTCCTCACCCCCGACTCCCGCGTATACTCCGATACAATCTTCTCGATCGCCCGCTTGCCCAGCTTGAGCTGCTCCGCCGTCACCCCATGCGCCTCCAGCTGCTTCGGCAGCAGATGCCGCTTCACGATCTCCACCTTCTCCTCCAGCAGATACCCCGACACATTGATCATCTCCATCCGGTCGCGCAGCGCCGACGAGATATTCCCTATGTTGTTCGCCGTCGCGATGAACAACACCTTCGAGAGATCGTACTCCGTATCCAGGTAATTGTCGTGGAACGTACTGTTCTGCTCCGGATCCAGCACCTCCAGCAGCGCCGACGCCGGATCCCCGTGATTCGACTGCCCCACCTTATCGATCTCGTCCAGAATAATCACCGGATTCGACGACCCCGCCCGCCGGATCGTCTGCAAAATCCGCCCCGGCATCGCCCCGATATACGTCCGTCGGTGCCCCCTGATCTCCGCCTCATCGTGCATCCCCCCCAGCGAAATCCGCCCGAACTTCCGTTTGAGCGACGCCGCCACCGACTTTCCGAGCGACGTTTTCCCCACCCCCGGAGGCCCGTACAGACACAGAATCGGCGACTTCAAATCCCCCTTCAGCTTCAGCACCGCCAAGTGCTCCAAGATCCGATCCTTCACATCGTCCAGCCCGAAATGATCCGCATCCAGCAGCCGCTTCGCCCGCTTCAAGTCCAGATTATCCTTCGTCACCTCCTCCCACGGCAGCTCCAGCATCAGCTGCAGGTAATTCATCTGCACCGAATACTCCGCCACCGCCGGATTCATCCGATCCAGCTTATCCAACTCCTTGAAGAACACCTCCTTGACCCCCTCGCTCCATTTTTTCGTCTGCGCCTTTTCGCGCAACTCCTCCACCTCCCTTTCCGCCGGATTCCCCCCCAGTTCGTCCTGAATCGTCCGAATCTGCTGTTGCAGGAAATACTCCCTCTGCTGCTGATCGATATCCTCCTTCACCTTGCTTTGGATCTCGTTTTTGAGCTCGATCAGCTGCTGCTCCCTCACCAGAATCTCCAGCAGCTTCCTCGCCCTCGCCACCAGCCCCGGCGCCTCCAGCAGCGCCTGCCGATCCGAATCCGGCAACTCGATATTCGAGCTGATGAAATTGATCAACCCCCTCCTGCTATCGATATTTTTGATCGCGAACGTCGCCTCCTGCGGAATATTCGACGACATCCCGATAATCCTGAGCGCCACCTCCTTGACCGACTCGATCAGCGCATCCAGCTCGATATTCGCCTTCTCCGGCGTGACATCCTTCAGCGGCCTGACACTCGCCCTGAAGAACGGCTCCGAGCTGACGAACTCCTTGATTTCGAACTTTTCCACCCCGTGCAGAATCACCGTCAGGTTTCCGTTCGGCATCTCCAGCACCTTCAGTATCCGTGCCGCCGTCCCCACCGCATAGAGATCCTCCGGCCCCGGATTCTCCACCTCCGCCTCCTTCTGCAACAACGCCCCCAGCATCCCCCCGTTCTCCTCTACCTCCTTGACCAGCTTCATCGACTTTTCGCGCCCCACCGTAATCGGCGTGATCGCCCCCGGGAAGAGCACCGAACTGCGCAGCGTCAGAATCGGCAACAACTCCGGCAGCGTCCCCCCCTGCGGTTCGTCATCCTCCGCCGCCACGATCGGAATCACCTGGCTCTTTCCGTCCAACACATCCGAGATACCCGACAACCGGTCGATCCACGTATTTTGTTTCTTGCTCATAATCAAACCTTTCTGTACTATTTGGCCCACTGCCGCGCAGCGAGGCATTCTGCAAAAATATTAAAAAAACGCCGAACCCCTCCGCTTTATTTTTTGCCACCCCCTCCCCGAAGCGTTCGGTTAATCGGAAACAGTTTTGTAATTTTGTCCCTCTGCGTGCTTTGCAAAAAGCATGCAAAACGAAGGGAACCCTAAAAAACCGGACAAAATGACAGAGATACCTGCCAAATACGACCCCGCCCAGAAAGAAGACAAATGGTACGCCTACTGGATGGCGAACGGCTTCTTCCACTCCGAACCCGACGCCCGCCAGCCCTATACCATCGTGATCCCGCCGCCCAACGTGACCGGCGTGCTGCACATGGGCCACATGCTGAACAACACCATCCAGGACGTCCTCGTGCGCCGCGCCCGGATGCAGGGCTTCAACGCCTGCTGGGTTCCCGGCACCGACCACGCCTCCATCGCCACCGAAGCCAAAGTCGTCCAGAAACTCGCCAACGAAGGGATCAAGAAGAGCGACCTCACCCGCGAAGAGTTCCTTCGCCACGCCTGGGAATGGAAAGAGAAACACGGCGGCATCATCCTCGAACAGCTCAAGAAACTCGGCGCCTCCTGCGACTGGGCCCGCACCAAATTCACCATGGACGAACGGCTGAGCGACGCCGTCATCCACGTCTTCGTCGACCTCTATAATAAAGGGAAGATCTACCGCGGCGTTCGGATGGTCAACTGGGATCCCGCCGCTCTGACCGCCATCTCCGACGAAGAAGTCATCTATAAGGAAGAGCACGGGAAATTATACTACCTGCGCTATATGGTCGAAAATCCGGACTCGGATTCCTCCGCGCCCCAATACGCCGTTGTTGCTACCACGCGTCCCGAGACCATTATGGGCGACACCGCCATGTGCATCAACCCCAACGACCCGAAAAACGCCTGGCTCAAGGGGCGGCGAGTGATCGTGCCCCTCGTCGGGCGGTCGATTCCCGTGATCGAAGACGAGTACGTCGACATCGAATTCGGGACAGGGTGCTTGAAAGTGACCCCCGCGCATGACGTGAACGACTACATGCTCGGCGAAAAGCACGGCCTGCCCGGCATCGACATCTTCAACGACAACGGCACCCTCAGCGAAGCCGCCGGGCTTTATGTCGGGATGGATCGCTTCGCCGTGCGTCAGCAGATCGAGACCGATTTGCAAGAGGCCGGTCTGCTCGAAAAAGTCGAAGCCTACACCAACAAAGTCGGCACCTCCGAGCGGAGCGGCGCCGTTATCGAGCCGAAACTCTCCATGCAGTGGTTCCTTCGGATGGACGAACTCGCCCAACCTGCGTTGCGGGCAGTGATGGAGGATGTCATTAAGTTGGTTCCTGCCAAGTTCAAGAACACCTATCGCCACTGGATGGAGAACGTCAAGGACTGGTGCGTCAGCCGGCAGCTGTGGTGGGGTCAGCAGATTCCGGCTTACTATATTCCGCAGCATCTTGGCGGCGGCTTTGTCGTCGCCGAGACCGCGGCAGAGGCGGTGGCTTTGGCCCGTGCCAAGAGCGGGAACGACACCTTGACCGAAACCGACCTGACCCGCGATCCCGACGTGCTGGATACCTGGTTCTCTTCGTGGCTGTGGCCCCAGTCCGTGTTCGACGGCATCCTCGACCCGCACAACAAAGAGATTGCGTACTATTACCCGACCAACGACCTGGTCACTGCGCCGGAGATTCTATTCTTCTGGGTCGCCCGTATGATCATCGCCGGCTACGAATATCAAGGCGAACGGCCTTTCAGCAACGTCTACCTGACCGGTATCGTACGAGACAAGTTAAGGCGGAAGATGAGCAAGTCGCTCGGCAACTCGCCCGACCCCCTGGATCTGATCGCCAAGTACGGCGCCGACAGCGTGCGCGTGGCCATGATGCTGTGCAGTTCGGCCGGGAACGACATTATTTGGGACGAATCCCTGATCGAGCAAGGGCGGAACTTCGGGAACAAAATCTGGAACTCCTTCCGCCTCATCAAGATGTGGGACACCCCGGAGGGCGCCTCTTTGGCACAGCCTGAATCGGCCCGCGTGGCGGTCGAGTGGTTCGGCGCGAAACTCGCCGCCACCGTGGCCGAAATCGACGAACATTTTGCCGCGTTCCGCATTTCGGACGCCCTGATGAGCCTCTATCGACTCTTCTGGGACGACTTCTCCGGCTGGTACCTCGAAATGGTGAAACCCGCCTACGGCACCCCGATGGACGCCGTCACCTATCGCGCCACCATCGGCTACTTCGAGCAGCTCCTCCAGCAGCTCCACCCCTACATGCCGTTCATTACCGAAGAGATCTGGCACTACATCGCCGAACGGGGGCCTCAGGAATCCATTATGGTGAGCCGCTACGCCCCGTTGTCTGTTACCCCCTCCGGCGCCCGTCTCGTCGACCGCTTCGAACTCGTGAAAGAGATCGTCGGCGGCATTCGTAACGCGCGGAAAGGGAAGAACATCGCCCAGAAAGAGCCCCTGGAGCTGCTCTACGTCTCCGACGACAACTATCCCGCCGAGTTCGAGCCCATTCTCGTGAAGATGGGTAACCTCTCCTCGGTAACCGCCCTGACTCCCGGCACCGAGAAACCGGCCGTCGCCGCGACCTTTATCGTGAAGACCACCGAATACCTCCTGCCCTTAGGCGATTTGGTACAAGTCGACGCCACCGCCGAGCGCGCGCGGATCGAGAAAGAGTTGGAGTATATGCGCGGTTTTTTGTCCAGCGTCGAGAAGAAGCTGTCGAACGAGCGTTTCGTGCAGAACGCCCCCGAGCAGGTGATCGCCAACGAGCGCGCCAAGCAGTCCGACGCCGAATCGAAGATCCGCACCTTGGAAGCGCAATTATCCGCCCTCTCTTGATCCCAGGGTTTGGGAGAGAAGAGAGAGCCGCGCGTATTACGCAGCCAAACAAGCTACGGCGACCTTTTTAGGTCGCCGTAGCTTGTTTGGATATCGTCTGTGATATATGTCGTTTGTAAGGATATGTGCCGTCCGCTCAGGACAGAGCATAGAGTAGAGGCTGTCATAGCGAAACGTAGTTTCGCCCCTCCACGGGACGTGTGGCCCGCTTGGCCGACGCGTTCGCGTCATGGCGCGCGGCCGTTATTACTTCCCAGTTGCTCGCGCACTGCCGCCAAAATCGCTGAATCGCTTCTTTTGGCGGTGAGCCGAAATAGAATGAATCGTGTAAGGCGCGCGAACAAAGGTGAGAAAAGACGGTTCAAAGCCCATCCGCGCGCCCCGCCTTAAGAGGGAAATCTTCAAAATGTGCAGGCACGTTTTGACAAGATTTCCCCCGGCGCGCGAACAGAGAATGCGAAAAGAGAATAGGGTAGAGGCCGCGCGCGGACAAAGAATGGAACAACGATTTGGGCGAAAACGGTGCGGGTCGGAGCCAGCGTGGGCAAAACGAGCATCGCGACGTTGCAGGCCTACGCCTGGGGTGGCTCCGGCCCGGGCGGCTCTGCGAGCCGCAGGATTCCGCTCAAAAGTAGGGTAGAGGCAGCCCAAAACGCGTTACCCCTCCTGTCTATTCCGAGAGGCAGCGCAACGGAAAACCGTAGGCGCGACCATCCGAGTTGCCCGGATTGAGGATTTGCGTGTGGAAGTACAAGAACAAGCCGTAAATGCCGTTCGTGGAAGACGACCAGCCACCCCCGCCCAGACAGACATTGTACAGCACCCCATAGATATGGCCGCGGAAGCGGGCGCCCGGGTCGGGAACCGCGCCCGCGATAACTCCGCCCCTACTCGATATTCGCCAGATGTCGTTCCACCTTTTGGACATACAACTCGCTCAGCGTGATGAGAATCCCCGTCTCCTCCACATTACCGAAATCCGGATTGAGCGCCGTGTCGAACACCTTCATCGTCGGCGATAGACTCATGTACGCATTGATCAGCGGCGGAATCGTCTCATTGACCTCCCTGATCTTCCTCGACAGAATCTTGTAATCCTCCGCATACCCCCCCCCCGCGAACACCCCCTCCATCTTCTCCGGATCCATATCCAACTCCACCGGGAACCTCGACCGGATCAGATTTTCCCGATCCGGGAAATACTTTTTGAGGAAAAACAGCAACATATTCCTCGCCTCCCTGTTGTAATCCCCATACATCGTCACCTTCCCGAAACAATACTTCACATCCGGATTCCTCACCACGATCGCCCCCAACCCATCCCACAGATTGTCCAGCGCAAAGAGACTCTTCGGATTGTTCCTCGACTGATACGCCGGCTGCACGAACGACCTCCCCAACTCCAGCGTATACGGCAGATACTTCTCCCTGAACCTCTCGCTGAACTCGAAATAGTGCTCCGTCGACAGAAACTTCGGATACCTCGACCTCGGAATGATATACCGATACCCCCCCATAATCTCCCTCGCCGCCGGGTCCCACGCAATCAACTGCGTATACCCCCCCTGCACCGTATCCAACTCATCAATATCCAGCCCCCTTCCCGTTCCCCCGCCCCCCTCTCGGAACGACAACTCCCGCAACCGCCCGATCTCCCTCATCACATTCGGACACTCCTCCGCCCTCAGCGTGTATAGTACATTCCCCCCCTTGTTCGTTTTTCTCCATACCCTTTCCGGCGTCAGCTCCGCCTCCAGCAACTCCCGCGCCACAGGGGCGATAATCGGCTCCATCGTCATGATCTCAGAGATTTACAACATAAGTTTTCAGTGCCGCAAAAGTAACGATTAAGGGGGGAAAAACGAAAAGTACAAAATAGGGAATGGGAAAATGTGAGGTAGGTATAAAGAGAAACAGAGAGTTACAAGAAATCCAAGAAGATGGACGGTTGAAACGAAAAGTATAATTCGGTATAATTTCAGTATCATTCGGAGCGGCAAAATGGCCGCTTTTTTCATGCGATTATAATCCGGTCTGGCGAAAGCATGACAAAAGTATAATTCCCTCTCAAAAAACGCGCGCCACGGCGACGCTGTATATGCTACAACCGCAATAGGAGCACGGGATAGCCTTGCTCTTCATCTCTTTTCAATAAGAACTCCCACTGCCGTCTCAACAGCCCAAAATAAGACCTGAAAACAGGCGATTTTACCACCCTTTGAAACCCATTTGATACCCCGCCGATTCCAGTCCGGTTTTTATCTGAAAATGGGGTTGGGTAGACACTTGGGTGGACAGATGGGTGGACAAAAAATATAAAAATAACACCGATTCACAGGGGGATAATGCCAAATAAGTAGAGCAAAAGGGTGTTTTTCGAGGATAGAGAGGGGGATAATGCCACCTATTTGCAAGGTTTCGGGTGTAAAAAATACGGCAAATCATTGATTTACCGCATTGTATGATTTTCAAAGGCAAAGATACCTCCGCTTTAGCTCTCCTTATTCACTTTTTGAACGAGTTGGCCGACGGTGGCGGAAAGATCGGAAATCTGCTTTTTCATTGCTTGCATCTCGTTTGCCAGGCCAATCGGATCGGACGGTTCGCCGAGCGTCCGCACGAGGAAAAGGTCAACCGCCCAGATGGCGAAAATCTCCTCTTCCGGCAGCGAAATCGGTTTGTAGAGCTGTTGGTCGGCATTGTCGGAAAGCAAGGTAAGCGTACCGTCTTGGTGCAATTTATTTTCGATCCTCTTTATAAAGGTGCTCCCCTCGCGATTCGTTACGACATAGATTTCACGGCTGCGCACATGCTCCCACTCACTCTCGTGCAGACGACGCACGACCACTCTGCTATTGTTATATAAGGTCGGCGCCATGGAATCCCCTACGACTTTAATACACAACCGTTCGACCTTGCCCCGCAATATTCCTTTCGGGAGATAAATCATCTGCGACTTGTCTATGTGCTCCGCATTCGGTGCGCCGAACCCTGCCGCCGCCTCAATATCGACGACCGGAACGGCCGTATGATTTTCTGCGGGAGGCTCTATCTGCACACTGACAGGCTCCGGGACAATCATCGATGCCGGTACGTCGCTTTTCAGCATCTCACCCTGGCCGGTGAGGAGCCACACGATATTGATATCCGGATATATTGAGTAAAATTTCTCAACCGTCTCCAAGGTAAGGCCACTTGATTTGTCCAAAGTTCCATTGGATACCCCTGTCTGTATATAAAATTTATTCTTATTAATCCCTTTGTATTCAAGGTATTGCAACAGGCGCTCTTTTGGGGGTGAGATTTTTTTCTCGACTTTCTTTTTCATCGAGTAATATTTCTATATATTTGCATTCAGATTCCGCACCGGAACGGTGTAAAGATACTCAAATAATCAAACAATGAAAGAAGCGAGACAACGAATCATCATGCCGCTGGGCGGACGCCTCCAGTTGGCGCTCGATTTCGAGGTAACGCCACGGATGGTTTACAAGGCGTTGAATTTTGAGGGGCATTCGGACTTAGCCAAACGGCTGCGAGCGGCAGCCCTCGAACGGGGCGGACAATTGTACGAGGCGGTACCCGCCTCCGAACAAACAGGAGCGATTAACTAAACACGATACGACGATGAGACGATACTATTATGAGTTGATGGATAAGCGGTATAACGATTTGGGAGCCTCTATCCCCGACGGAAGCAATAAAACAACAGCCGTCAATCATGCGAAACGGTGGATGAGAGAGAACGGTATTAAAAACGCTCAACTTTCCGTCAACAGCCTGCGAACGAGCAATCTGCTGGATGTGATCGATATAGAGCTCGATTAATGAGAGGCATCCCGCAGCGGCTAACGACCGCCGCCCGGAGCGAGACCGGGGCGGGCAATTGCACAAAGAGGTCGCCGAAGGACCGATGGCATAAAGATATGATGACAAATGGAGCAAACACTGAAAATCGACCATACACACAAAAAGATGTGAAACGGTGGAGGTTGTTTGTCAATGACTTAATTCGTTGTGAAAAGGAAGAAAATAGAGATCAATCCAGCAACAACAGACACGATAAGCGCGAACGATTGAAGGCGTTCCCAAAGCAACTTTCTGACAAAGCCTCCGAATCGACGGCGGTTTTTCCCAAGCTCGGTAATCTCAAACCCCAATTCAGTTTGTTTGACCAGTTTCTGGTCGGAAAGAAAATCCATGACAGACCGAAAATCAGTAGGAAGTTCATTCCCCAAACGCTGCAGCCTGTCGAACGAAATAAAGTCCGAGTACTCAAAAAGGTCAAGGGCAATATCGTAGATACGATAACGCCAATATTTAGAACCATAAAGCAATGTTTTAAAAAGCATAGCTAACGGAAGTTTGACACACAAAGTTAGCTAAATCCCGCGGACAGATGACGACTGGCATCCCGGAGCGAGACCGGGGCGGGAACACAGAACGATTCATGGAATATTTGGGCAACATACTCTGCATTACGGGCGGCGAGCTGATCCGGTCGGATAAAAATCCGGATGGGGTGATATCTGAAGCCTGTTATAAGAAGTTGACTGTTCGCAAGAAAATCAACGTCGTGCGTCGAGCCTGTTACGGCAGTCCGGCGCTGGTGGAATACGACAGCCTGCCGGCGCGGTACCGCGAGGCGTGGGAGGCACGCCACGGCGATCCGCATGCCCGGCGGAAGTTCGCCCCGTTCGCCGAACGGCTCCACGAGGATGCCGATGCCTACAACGTCTTCACGTCTTACACCTACGACGGTGGGCGGAAGCTCCCGGACGAGGCGATTGTCAGCTACTGCAACGACGCGATGATTCTGAACGCCGTGCGCGAGACGCTGGAGGTGATGACGGCAGCGCGACGGTCGGCCCGACTGTCGATGGCCGGCCGGTGGGAGAAGATGCTGGAGCTGGTGGACGGTATCCGAACCGACTACCCGAACAATCTACCGAAAACGGCCATCACCCTCAAGCGCAAATATCAACGCTACCAGGCCGAGGGTTACACGGCTCTGATTCATGCCGGTTTCGGCAACCGGAACCGGGTTAAAGTCAAAGATGCCGTGGACGAGGCTGTTCTACTTGATATCCTTAGCTACGGGAATCAGCTGCCTGCTACGGTAGCGGCTGAGACGTACAACCTCTGGGCCGAGTCGCACCGGGCGCCGGCCATCACGCCGCGCACGGTACGAAACTACCTGACCGCGCATGCCGTGGAGATCGACGCCGCGCGATGCGGTTCCAAGGCGTGGGCCGACGCGTTCGATCCGGTCGTGCACCGCTTGCGTCCTACGGCTCCGCTGCTGCTGGTCAATTCGGACGACAACGACCTCGACCTCTATTTCAAAAACGGCAAAGACAATTACTATCGGTTCAAACTGTACGTCGTGTTGGACGCTCACTGCGACTACATTTTGGGCTATGCGTTCGGCGACCAGGTGACGGGCGAACTGATCCGCGAGGCTTATCGCAACGCGATGCGACACATCTGGGAGCTGACCGGCGGGTACTACCTCTGGTACCAGACGGTGGCCGACCGGTGGGGGTTGCAGTCAGACAACCTACTCGGGTTCTTCGACTCGTTAGCCACGTTCACCCCGCCCGCCGCCGGATTGGCCCGGTCGAAGGTAATCGAACGGTCGTTCGGTGTCGAGTGGCACAACGCCCTGAAGCATTACAACAACTATGCGGGTCACAACATCACGGCCAAAGAGAAGCACAACAGCGACTTCGCGCAGACGAATCTCCGGCGAAGGCCGACAGTCAAGGAGGCTCCGGCGCTGATTGCCCAGTTCATTGCCCGGATGCGGACTTTGGAATGGAAAGGGAGCGGACGGTCGCGGCAGCAGGTGTGGCTCGACGGCTTCCGCGCCATGGAGGCCGAACGGATGAAGCCGATTACCGAGGAGGTCTACCTGCAACGGTTCGGCCGACGGCATGAATACGAAAATACGGTGCGCAACTCGGGAATCACGATTACGATCGGCGACCTGAAGCGGACGTACGATGTGCCGGAGGAGGTGTATCGGCAGGCGGTGGGGCGGAAAGTGCGGGTGATTTACGATCCGGGCGATCTGTCGCGGGTGTTGGTCGAGGGCGATCGGCTGCGTTTCGTCGCTACAGAGAACGTGCCGTTGCCGATGGCCCTGGCGGATATGAAGCCGGGCGACCGAGAACGATTGAACGCCGTACTGGAGCGCAAGAAACGACTGCGCGACGAAAACCGGACAGCCCGCGAGGCGCGTCGGGCGGTACTGGAACGGATCGGAACCGACGCGCAGAGCCTGTTGCAGGCGGGGGTGATGGTCAAGGAGGCGCGGTTCGGGGCTTCGGAAATCGTGAATCGGTTGGCGCTGAACGACGACCACATCGACGAGCAGTCGATTCGACGAAAATATTAATCATCAAATACCCAATAACATGCTAACGAAAGAACAGAAACAGGAAATCTGCGACCGGTTGGAGCATTACACGGAGCAGGTCGGCGGACAGAACCAGGCGGCGGCGATTCTGAGCGGCGTAAGCACCGGGACGATTTCGCAGATCGTAAATGGCAAGTGGGATCGGATTGCCGACAAAATGTGGCTGAACCTCAGCGGCCAGTTGTGGGATTTTGCATCTGACGCCACCGAAAGTGAGGCGTGGCACGGGGTATCGACCCGGCCGTACAACGACCTGATGACGACATTCGAGGATGCTCGCCGGAGGTCGATGGCTATGGCGGTCGTCGCAGACGCCGGAACGGGAAAAAGTTACGCCGCGCGGAGGTATGCGGCCGAAAACGGCGGGCTGGTCTTCTGCATCACCTGTAAAGAGGGATGGAAGCTGAAAGCATTTCTGAAAGAGGTGTTGCGGGTACTCGGTAAAAGCGCTTCGGCTTCGGACAACGACAACGAGGCGATGTATGCGGTGGTGGTCGAGACGTTGCGACGAAAGCCGCGACCGGCTCTGATTATCGATGAGGCCGACAAACTCCACAACGAGGTATTCCTGAAGTTCATCGACCTGTTCAACGATTTAGAAGACCGGTGCGCGCTCGTGCTGATGGCGACGGCCTACCTGGAGACGCGCCTGACGAACGGCGCAAAACGGGGTTGTCGGGGGTATCGCGAGATTTTTTCCCGGGTCGGGAATCGATGCGTGCAGATTCACCGAGCCAATGCGGCAGATGTGCGGGCGATCTGCCAGGCTAACGGCATTGCGGATACGGTGGCAATAGCCGAGATTACGAACGAAGCGGACGGCGACCTGAGGCGGGTCAAACGTTCGATCATAGCTCTCCAGTTGGATCATGGCACGCGCGGTTAATATCCGACAGCTGCTGACGATGCGTTTCCCGCGAATTCCGCTCGAAGGGCGGTGGCGGGAGCTGCTCGGCCAGCCGCAACTGAAAGGCAGTGTCCTAATCTGGGGCGATTCGGCGCAGGGTAAAACCTCGTTCGCGCTCCAGTTTGCCAAAGAACTCTCGAAGTACGAGCCGGTGTTGTACGACTCGTTGGAGGAGGGAATCTCCGAGTCGATACGGACGGCGTGCGTGCGGGAGGAAATGGTCGAAGTCGGGAGTCGGGTTTTGCTGCTGGACAACGAACCGATCGCCGAACTGACCGAACGGCTTGCAAGACCCAAAAGTCGGAATGTCATCATCGTCGATTCGTTGCAGTACGCGGGAATGACGTTCGAGGCCTACAAAGAGCTGCTCGAACGGTTTCCGAAAAAGCTCTTCGTCTTCGTCTCGCACGCCGACGGACGGGAACCAGCCGGGAGGATTGCCACACAGGTCAAGTTCAACGCCAATATCAAAATCCGGGTATCGGGATTCACGGCCTATGCGATCAGCCGGTATGGCGGAGGAACCCCGTACACCATTAGCCCGGAACTGGCCGCCCGGATCAATCCGGAATAAAATACGACGCGACTATGAAAACCTTAACAGAGATAGGTCGGGAACGATCGCGGTGTCTCGAACGACTACAAGACTACCGTCGGACGCTTCGGGAAAGCGGCGGATATATGAGCGACACACGGTTGGCGGGCTACAAGACAGCTGTCGCCGATTGCGAAGCACAGATCGCCGCTCTCGACGAGGAAGCAAGCCGGAGAACATTTAACAACCTTTCAAACATGTTTTAACGATGGAAAAAGTAACGAAAGAACAGGCGGAGGCTGCAGTACAGACGGTGCGGCAGTTGAAAATCCAGGCCTCGGAACTGGCCGGGCGCATCAAAGATGCGGAGGCGGTCGTCGAGGCTTACAGTGTTGAGCACTTGGGTGAGTTTGCCGACGGGCGGCTGGCTCTCGACGCGGGGATCATTGCGCTCAAGGCGGGAACCGCGAAACCGGTCAAGGAGGGCAAACCGCTTTCGACGGCTGCTCGCGCGGAGCTGGCCGCAGCATTGCCGGCGGCCTACGTCAAGGTGGCGTGCGATTTCGGCGTACTCTTCCAAAGCCAGGATAAGGCTGTTCGGCAGATTCTCAAAGCTCGCGGAATCGAGATCGTCCGCGAAGACAGGTTCGTAGTACTCTAAACAAAGAAATCCCGCTGCGTGCGCCTGCACCCATAGTGCGCGGCGGGACTCCCCCCGGAACCGACGGCGGTGGCAGGCTGAGGGTTCGACTCCCTCGCCGGGGGCTAAAAGCAAAAGATGGATACACGGTTTCAAAAGTCGAAAAACACGACGGACGAATGGTATACACCAATTGAATTGATACAGGCTCTCGGTGCTTTTGATTTAGACCCGTGCGCTCCGGCTACCCGCTTATGGGACACTGCCCGGCACCATTACACGAAAGAAAACGACGGATTGTCACAGGAGTGGGCCGGACGCGTATGGTTGAATCCTCCGTATTCGCATCCGTTGGTATTTCAATTCGTAAAGCGTTTGGCAGAGCATGGGAATGGAATCGCATTGCTTTTCGATCGCTGCGACACCAAGATGTTTCACGAGGTGATATTTCCCAGTGCGGATGGAGTATATTTTCTGCGCGAGCGGGTACGTTTCTATCGCCCTGACGGCACGCGGGGAGGTTCGCCTGGCTGCGGCTCGGTACTGGTGGCATTCGGGGAGAATAACACCGAGAAAATATTGAATAGTGGACTGAAAGGCACGCTATTACGAGTACAACGATGAACGTTCTGAGTTTATTCGACGGCATGAGCTGCGGGCAGATCGCCCTGCGGGAACTCGGTGTGGAGCCGGAGGTCTATTACGCCTCCGAGATCGACAAATATGCGATTCGGCAGACGCAGTACAATTTCCCCGCGACCGTGCAGCTCGGCGACGTGGAGCGGTGGAGGGAATGGGAGATCGATTGGGCGGGAATAGACCTCGTGCTGGCTGGGTCGCCTTGTCAGGGATTCAGTTTCGCCGGTAAGCAGTTGGCGTTCGACGATCCCCGCAGTCGGTTGTTCTTCGTCTTCGCCGATATTCTGACCCACGTGCGTAAAGCGAACCCGAATGTTCGGTTCCTGCTTGAAAATGTGAACATGAAACGGGAGTATCTGCGGGTGATTTCGGAACACGTCGGCGTGTCTCCCGTCCGGATCAATTCGGCGTTGGTCAGCGCACAGAACCGCAACAGATGGTACTGGACGGACATCAAAACGTGGCGCGATGGGTTGTCCGGGGAACTGTACGCCGATATCCCGCAGCCGATCGACCGGGGGATCGTCCTTGGGGACATCCTCGAAGAAAACGTATCGGATAAGTACAACGTCAGCGAAAAGATGGCGCGCTATATCACCGACCCGAAACGTCTTGGAAAATACACGGATTTAAACGACGGGAGCCGGAAGTCGGCCTGTTTGGTGGCCAAAACGAACAACAGCTGGACGGAGACGTTTCTTGTGCAACGACAGAGAGGTTACAACCGAGGCGGAACACATACCGACAAGGCGCCGACCCTGTCGGCTGCCGGCATGGGAGGCGCCTTGTCGGCGGTTATTCAATTGAACCCCGCCCGGGAGTTCGGCAGCCAGCCGCGGCAGCAGAATCGGATTTACAGCCCGGCGGGCAAGAGCCCGACATTAAATGCCGGCACAGGCGGAAATTTGCAAGCTAAAATACTCACAGATCGCAGCATCCGCCGCCTGACACCGACCGAATGCGCGCAGTTGCAGACGATCCCGGCGTGGTACGAATGGGTGGTCAGCGACACGCAAATCTACCGTCTTCTTGGTAACGGCTGGACGGTGGAGGTCATCAAGTGGATTTTGAGCTTTTGGGACAAGATATGAGCAATCAGCAACCCCGCCAGCGGCTGACGCACTTGCTGATGTACCTACGTCGCGGTCAGCAGATACGAATCGCGTTGCAGGCGCGCTGCTCACCCTCGATCGTCTCGGCGGTGCTGAACGGCAAAGCGGGCCAGGATACCGACCTCGCCCGCAACATCATCCGACTGGCAGAACACTATGTACATCGAAATAATCCATATCGACGATAATTATGAAGACACTGAATGAATTAGCAGTCGAAGCGCATGCGATAGCAGAAGAGAATGGATGGCATGACGACCCACGCCTCGGTGGCGACGCGAAAGCGTTTCACGATGTCCTCGCGGATATGTGGCAGGGAACTCAAATAGCACTGATTCAATCGGAATTATCGGAGGCGCTGGAAGCTGTTCGAAAGGAAAGGCGGGCCGATCTGTCGGCAATTGACGAACTGGCAATGTGGCACGTCGACGACTTCCGTCGGCTGTTTGAACGACACGTCAAAGACACATTAGAAGACGAACTGGCGGATGCTATAATTCGCATCCTCGATTTTGCGCGGACAATGGGGATTGACATTGAAAGGCACGTGGAGCTGAAAATGAAATACAACGCCTTGCGGCCATACAGGCATGGCGGTAAACGATTCTAAATATTGAAGCATGAAGACCGAACGAAATAAACTGTTGGGGCGGCTGCACCTGCTGCTGAAAGAGCAGGGCGTGGACGAGGCGACGAAACGGGCGATGTACGCCGGGTATGGCGTCGAGACCGCCGCCGACCTCACCGCGCCGCAATTGCGGCACCTGATCGGGTCGCTGGCCGGCGAGGCGGTTCCGGAGGCCGCCCCGCGGCTGGTGTCGAACGAGACCCGCCGCCTGCGGTCGCAGTGCCTCGCGTTGATGACCAAGAGTCCCGACCCCGCGAACATCAAATTGCGCGGTCTCGGACTGCCGAATGACTGGGCGGTGCTTAACAGCTTTGTCGAGCACCACGCCGGGGCCACACTGAGCCGGCTGACTGACGAAGAGCTGGAGCGCTTCGCCCGCAAGCTCCGCGCCATGCGCGCCTCCGGCTGGTTCTACTGCGCCCCGCGCCCGACAGCCGCTCCCGCAGCGGTGGTCGTGGTGGCGAATCCGAATAACAACCGAATAATCAACTGAAAATATGAAACTCACATCACAACAGATCAGCGTCTTGCGCACGCTGAGATACGGAGCTAACATTACTAACGAGCACAAGGCCAGGATCATTCGGCAGATTGAACAGGAGGCCCCGGGGCTGATCATCATTACCTCGCAAATCGGGGCGTTCAAGGGGACGCCGATTTTCGGCGCAGTGCTCTCTCGTGAAGGGCGGCGTTTACTCGACGAGTACGACGCTGCGAAAAAATAAATCCCCGGACAGGTTATCCGAGGCGTTGAGCTTGGCCACTCAATACAAAGATAACAAAGATTCGGGGAATATGGGATACAATAAACGAGGATATTACGATCGTGCCCGGCGCATGCGCGAAATCACAGAGCAGTACTACGAACCGGAAAACCATCGCAAGTGCAAGAAAGCGATCTGGCGCACGCATATTCGGCCGATTTACGGGGTCTGTTACCAAACCTACATCAATAGTTTGCGAGCGCTCCGGACACTGGAGGCCGAACAATTGCAAACAGAGAAAAGCTCGCTGAGATAGCGGGCTTTTCTTATATTTGCGAAAAACGATTATGATGAGTGATATTCTTATTTCGATAGTGGCCTTAGGAAGCCTGGTTCTTTGGGTCGTGCTGTTGGTCGCATTTTTCCAGCTGGTCGGCGATGTGCGAAAAATCAAAGCGCGCCTGGCGGATCGAGACAGCGAATATTACCGGTATACGAGTCTTGCCAAAGAGGAACACGCTCTGGGTAATATCGAGAAAGAGCGCGAGTATTTGGTTCGGGCACAATGCCATGCTTATTATGCCGAGCAGGAAGAGGCTGTCCGGAAACTGATAGCCGCACTGGATCGTAAGAGCGGCGAAGAGATATAATTTCTCGCCGGTCTCTTTAGTCTTCGAACTCTTCGTCGAATGTCGAAGAAAAGGTGATCCGGTAGACTTTCAGTCCGTCGCCGCGTATTTCCGACCCTTGCGAAGTGCGGGACAGGTTGCTCGACAGACCGCAGTCGAATCCCTGCAAGGCACGAACGACCGCCTGCACGGTATCCAATATAGCCAGCGACCGTTCGCGCCATACGGCGGGCGTGATGTGACTCGTTTCGTCCGCCACGGCTTCGAACACGACGCGCATGGTTACTTGAACCCGGCACTGCTGGTCGTGGCCGGCCGTATCCTCGCACGCCGGAAATTCGATGTCGATCAGAGCTGCGGGGTATTCCAATCCTTGTCGTGCGTCCGGATCGTCGGTCTGTCCCTTGTCGAGGTCGATCAGTCGAAGTTCCGGTACCGCATCCGCCAGCCTGGCAGAAATGCTTAGAAAAAAGTCTTTCATTTCAAGTTTGTTTCAAATACGTTTTAAAGTGTGATTAGAGCCCGAAGCCGGGCAACGATCAGCCGGTTCAGAGCGACCGATTTCCCGATGAATTTTCGACGGGGGATTGTGATGTGCAGCTGTTTGGCGACCGCTGCACGTTCCCAACGGCCGAGTCTGTTTTCGGTGGCTGCTTCGCCCATTGCGTGGGCTTTGGCCCAAAAGAACCGCCGCTGTTTCGGCGTCGGCTTTTGCTCGATTGTTCCCCCTTCGTTGTGGATACGTGCATAGGGTACTCGCGGACTACCGGCCCGGATGGTCGCTTCGGAGGGAGTGATCCTCGCCGGGCGAATGGTGGAGACCAGAGCGCCGGAACGCACCATCAGCGACCCGCGGGAAGGCGGGTTCTTCGCCGCGGGCCACGGTTCGCCCTCCCACTCTTTGGTCGTGAAACGCTGTTTGTAATATTCTGTGGCCGTTTCGGCGATCACCCGCGTCCCGTTCAGACGAACCTGCTCCGAGGCGGCGGCGATTTTTTTGCGTAACGTCGCGAAATCTCCCATATTTATACGAATATTGCGTATCTTTGTGGTAAGTAATCTCCCTGCGGGTGTAAGTGTGCACGCGGGCCTCATGAGTGGACGGCTGCCTGCAACGGCTGGGACATCCAGCGTAGGGAATTATCAACTCATTCGAGCCTCCTTTATCGGGAGGCTTTTTTATTGTATATCAAGAGTCCACGACGGTGGTGCTTCTGTACGGTTTTCTTCACAGCCAACGGGAACCAGCTTTTCACTTCATTCACTTTTCCGCCGGCTATCTTGCAACAGACTACGACTACCTCATCCCGGTAATAGCGAATCAATGTATAGTTGTCGTAGGCGCTTTTCCCTTTCTCCGTATTGATCCACACCTCGTCCGGGTCGGACAGCGTCTCGGTCATGGCCCGAAGATACTCCACCCGTCCGGCGTGACTCCCGGTCGTGTGCGTCCGGAAAGTCTTTTCGGAGAGCGCCACCCGTCGTCCGAGCCGGTCTGTCAGCACGACCGAACCGTCTCGCTGCCGTTCCGAGAACCAATCCGCCGCCGTGCCGATGTATCGCGGCAGGTCAGACACGGTTTCCGCCTGTCGTTTAGCCACGGTCGGCAGATCGTAATCCGTTGCCCCCAACCGGTTCAGGTATTTGGCTGCTTTTGTCGGAAACTTGCGGATATACTGCTGGTTCGTCGTGAAGATTTCGCGCAGCTCGGCCCGGTTCACGCCGAAACCTTGCGCGGCGGCGGTTTTGAACTCCCCGGTCTCGAAATAGGCATCCGCCCGTTGTTGCATTTCGGCCGGATCGACATCTTCTACTTCGTGCCGCATACGGGGAACCACATAGCAACGACAGCCCCAACCATTGGGTGGGTATATCTTCCGCCATCGGGGATCGTTGGCCGGCAGAATCAATCCGTTCAGCGCCGCGTGCTCCTCACGCACTTTATCGTCACCCACGGTTCGATACTCCCAATAGGGAAAGAGTCGATTTTGTTCCAGCAGTCGATAATAGGTCGAGGTACTTTCGGCGACCTGTCCGGCCGTGTCGTACTCCGTACGAGCCCAGTGCCGATTGAACGTGTCCGTGATTTTCGCCGCCCGTTCCATGTATTCCTCGAAACTGCGGCTCGCCCGATAGGCTTGATTCAGTTGCTGAATTTCGGTCAGAGTCTTGGCGGCGGAAAAGTGATAGAGGTTGGTCTCCATAGCTGTCAGCACCACGTCGTCCGCGGTGCCGTACTCGATGCTATTCCGCAACCCGACGCGTCCGTTTCGCCATCCGGCATGAAAAGCGTTCAGGAGTCGGGAGACTGTGTGGTCGAACAACTCCCGGTCGAAATAGCGTGCCTCTCCGCGCGCCACGCGCTTGGCAAGCCGGGTATCGAATCCGTCGTTTCCCGTCTCTGCGAGGTCGTTACGCTCGCCAGTGGTCGCCCCCGTAACGGGGGCTTCGGCGAAAAAACCGAAGACCCTTTCCATCCAGTTGCGTCCACCCGATTCGCCTGGATCAGGGTAATCCGGTTCGGTCGGCTCTACTACTTCGTCGCCCGGTTCGGGTTGAGGGATGCCGGTGATTTCGTAAATGTGACTTTGCGGTACCGGAACCGAAAGTCGTGCAGCCCGTTCGGCCAGACTCATCCGGTCTTCGGAGGTGAGCGTTTCGCCCTGTTCGGGGAATGAGAACGACCCGCCCGACACGGGAAAACCGCGTTTTTCCAGTATCGGAACAAAGAGGGTGTTCAGGATGCGCTGGACGAATCGGCGATCCGACTTGTGTTTGGCCTCTTTGACCTGCATGTGCACCTCTCCAAGCGATCGCGCCCCCTTGTCGCCTTGTACGGTGGTTAGGGTCTGGCCGAGAATGCCGACCAGAATCTCCTCATTACAGGCTTTTTTCAGTTTGTCGAATACCTCCCCGTCTCCGGAAGCGGCACCGGGTTCGACATGGAATCCCGAACCTTTCGGGACGACGACGATGGGCCGACCGCCGCACTCCTCGGCTGCTTTGGTCAGCTCGACCCGGGCGGCTTCGTCGAAAGTCTCGTATTCGAACACTTGCGTCGGCATACCGAACACTTCGGCATACTGTGCCCAGTCGCCGAAATCGTTGCGTTTGTAGATCACGAAGGGAGCGGCTTTCAGAATCAACCCCAAGTCGTCGCGGTTCCCGACCTCCAGAATAAAATTGTCTCCCCGATACGGGATTCCCCGTTCGTCGTTCTCCTCAACGGCTACTTCGCCGAACTGAGGTCGAAGATGTCGGCGCGGGAGCGAATGCACGACAAAACCGGAATCCGTAAACTCGAACTCTACGACCGATATCCCCCAGAATTTGGCCTGCATGATCTCGGTCAGCAGCTGTTCGAACGCAGCCGACCGGATCAGGTTGTCTATCTCCTCCTCCGGCCCGTCGTTGCGCGTGAAAGTGATATCGGCATTGGTAATCGCCTCGATCCGCTGGTCGATCGCATCGGAAAGGATGTTGTCGATCAGCAAGTCGTCGTATAGGGCGTACAGCTGCTGACGTTTACCCCTGTCGGCTGCCTTTAGGGCCGAACGCCAGCGATCGATGTCCGAAGTCTTTCGGGATACCGGTTTGACCGTAATCTGATTGATCAGCAGGTTCGGTGCTTCCTGCTCTTTTGCAACTATTTTTTCCATCGTTCAGAATTAAAAATGCGTGCCTCGCTTCGCATTACTTGTGATTTGGAACGGTGTCGATGTCTTCCCGGTGTCGTCGGTGCGGCGGGGAAAATCCGGCGTGATCTCCCCGCGCTGTACGCCTCGCAACCAGGCTACGGCACGCTCGTACCGAAATTTCCGGTTCTCGTAATAGTTCCCCGCACCGCACAGATTGATGAAGTGCCACACGGCGATATCCTTGACGAAGATCACCAGCAAGGCATTTCGTTCTCCGCCGGTCGCGGTAAATATCCGGTCGGTATCGAACCGTCCGAGGTATCCGCATGCCTCCGCGATCGCTCCGTCGAGGGCAGCAGCCAGAATCGTATCGTCCCCGCGGGCAATCAGTTCGGCGTGTTCGGCGCGCAGGTGAGTCTGCATCTCTTCTTGTGTGATGAACATATTTCGGCGTTTTATATTCGATTCGGATTCTTACGTCGAGAGATGTGCGTGTAGCTATTTCCCCCGACTGCCATTTTCTGGCGTACGATGTACACCCCGCCCTCAACGGCATCCACACCATCGGCCGGAGCCGACAGTTTGGGGCCGAAGAGTCGGAACTGCTCTTCGAGCCGTTGCATGTGCGGATTGCCCTGTTCCTCGACGTTGAACACCAGCTGACCGAGCCGTACGAGCGGTTCCAATGCCGACTCGATGCGGGCGAACTTCTCGCCCTTTTTGCGGGTGTCCGGCGTAATGCCGATATAGGCGCCTGTTCGGCGACCCCGTGCGGCAAAGGCGGGTACGTAGACCTGCGAATAGAACGGGTCTTGCAAGGTGTTGTTCTCGATGTACCAGTAGACCGCCGGACACCGGCCGCCGATCCAGTCGCGCAGATCGAAAAACCACTGTACGAAAGTGTCCGTACTGGCGTGGTCTACGAAACTTTTGATGACATAATACAACCCCCGATAGAACCCCAGTAAAACGAGCGATTTAGTCGATGAGGAGCGTCCTTTGACGTTGTTCGACGGTGCGGGGTCGGCATAGGCCACTAAAAAGGAAAACCGATTCAGAGACGGGACTTTACCCCACGTCAATTCGTCGAATGTATTTCCTTCCGTTACCGGATTGTTGAAATATTCGCCCTGTTGGGCTTTGTAGGAGATTTTCGACAGCGCCCGGTCGATCATCTCCTCCGTATTTTTGGTCGGCCAGGTGGAGCGGCCGTTCCGATCGCGGATGTTGATGACGTCCGTGTGGTCGGCTTTCTCGATAGCGCGGCGGATACAGCAGTCCTCGGCAATGATGTTGCCGCAGAAAACGACTAACAGTGGCGTCGAGATGGAGCGCGTCGGGTACAAGGCCTGTTCGAACCAGTCCCACTTCTTTTGGAGCACCTCCGGGTTTCGACACTCCTCGTCGGTGTCGAAGTCGTCCACCAGCAACACATCGGGGCGCAGTTCGTTGTTTCGCGAGCCGCGAGGGCTTTGACCGGCACCTACGGCCCGGAAAGCCGCCCCGCCACGAGTGGTGAACTCTTCGGATGTCCACACGCCGGGAGAACGCTGCAATCCGTAATCGTGAATCACCCGCTCGTTAGCCTCGAAGAATGCCCGATATGGGGCCAGCAGCCGTTCGGCGTTGTTCTGTATGTTAGAGGTCAGAATAACCGTCTTTTTTCGCCCGGTTAAAACCAGATAGCACACCTCCATCATCGTACGGGCCGACTTGGCGAGTTCGCGCGACCAGGCGCGCACCTCGTACCACTCCGGATGGTTTAGCACCCGGTTCGAGGCAGCCCGGTGGAACGGTGCCGGCTCGGCCGTGCAAAACCGCGCGAAGTAATACTTGAACCACGCCTCCTCATCCTTTTCCAGCATCCTGACGCGCTGCCGACGAGCCGCAGGGGTCTCGGTCGGGTCGATCTCCAAACCGGAATGAAAGGCCCGCTGAAAGGCATACCACGCCTCGTAGGCTTTTTTCTCTTCCACCGTCATCGCAAGCTCTCTTTGATAAATGCATCGAACAGGGGCAGAAACTCCATCGCTTTCTCCGGATCGTTCGCACGCAGCCATACAAGGAACTGTTGAGCAACTTCGACCTTGTGAGCGATGTTCGTCTCGGTCTCCAACTTTTTGATGGCATTCGTCAGTTTGGTAATCGTGTCCGCTTCTCGGCTCGATACGAAGTTGTTTTTTTCCCGTCCGGAGACCGCCTCGCGAATTGCGTTGAGCTGTGCGTGCAACCACCCCAACAACTCTTCGCGACCGCCGACGACCGATATTTTCAGTCGCTCCCACTGCTCCTCGCGAACCCACTTGCTGACCGTGGCCTCGGTAACTCCGACGCGCGCCGCAATCTCTTTCTGCGTGATTTCTCGCTCCGAGAGGTAGAGTGTTTTGGCGAAATCCTTTCGCTGTTGTCTCGTCTGCTTCTCCATGCCCTTTTTTCTGCAAAAATGGGTCGGCCGGCGCCAATCTGAAAAAATCATATAAAGCGTTTTTGCTCTTTTTGTTACGAGAACTTTTACCGTCGATTTTTGCCGAAAAAAGAACCGAATGCCACGAAGCTACATCGACATCATCGACCGCGAGAAACAAGAAGCGACGATCCGTCTGTACGGAACCATCGGCGAGAAAATCGACGGCGATCTCTTCGCCCAGGAGCTGGCCTCGCTCGATCATCAGTGCGAACTGATTCACCTGCGAATCAACAGCCCGGGCGGAGAGGTGATGCAGGGGCTCAGCATCGTGGGAGCGATGCTGGAGATGACCACCCCGATCCATGTACACGTGGACGGCGTGGCGGCCAGCATGGCGGCCGTGATCGCCGTTTGTGGCGACCGACTCTATATGTACGACTTCGCCCGGTTGATGATCCACGATCCTTATTTCGCCGGGGCGGATGAACTGACCCCCAAACAGAAGAAACAACTGGCCCGGACGCGTGAATCTCTGATTCGCATTTTGAGCCGACGGGGTAAGGATGAAGCCGAAGTGGATCGACTGATGAGCGAGGAGACTTGGTTTTCCGCCAAAGAGGCCAAAGCAGCGGGGTTGTGCGACGTGATCGTGGCCTCGCGGCAAAAAGCTCTGATGGCTCTCGCGCCGGACGAACTCCGCGCCCGCATTGACGAACGCAACCAATCAAAAAACGATACCGAAATGGGAAGAATCACAGAAAAAGCCGCGGGGATGCTCGGCATCAAGGCCGAAGCGCCGGAGGTAGAGATCTCCGCTGCCATCGAAGCGCTGCACAACGCTAAGGCCGAGGCCGAAAAAGCCAAGATCGAAGCCGAAGAGGCCCGTGCAGCCGCGGAAAAGGAGTTGAACGACTACAAAGCCGCCATTCGAGCCGAGAAAAAAGCCGCCTTTGTGGCGCAGCTCGAAGCCGGCGTGAAATCCGGCAAGATCGACGCCAAAGGGATCGACACATTCTCGGCCATGTACGACACGAATCCCGAGAACGCTGTCGCGGCTTTCGAGGCGATCCCCGAACGGGAGCCGATCCACAGCCAGTTGAAAAATAAAACGGAGAAAGACAAAGCCTTGCTGGAGGCCTCGTGGGACGAACTCGACAAATCCGGTCGGCTGGGCGAGCTGAAGGCCAAATACCCGGACGAGTACAAGACCAAGTTCGACGCCCGATTCCACCCGAACGAAGACTAACCGAAAAACAGAAAAACGAATTATGCCATTACAAGTAGAAATCTGGCAGGAGCACCTGGTCGGGGGCATCTTTGCCGCCAATCCCCACATGGACAAGTGCGTGAACGCCGACCAGTACGTCCTGAAAGGGAAAGTGGTTCACATTCCGCAGGCCGGCGCCGCGCCGAAGGCGGTGAAAAACCGAACCGATCTCCCGGCCAAAGTGGTGCGACGCAAGGACACCGACATCACTTATACGCTGGACGAGATCACCACCGATCCGGTTCATATTCCGGACGCCGACCAGTGCGAATTGTCGTATGACAAACGAGCCTCGGTGCTGACCGAAACGCAGAATGCCCTGAACGAGTTGGCCGGCGATCTGATGCTGTACAACTGGGCACCGCCCGCCTCGCGGATTATCCGCACCAGCGGCGAAGCCGTGCCGGCCCATATGGGGATCGGTTCGCGTCTGAAGTTCACTACCAAAGACCTGAAACGGGCGCAGAAACAGTTCAACAAAGACGGTGTCCCGACGACCGATCGCTACATCATGCTCGACGCCGATATGGAAGACCAGTTCACCGACAGCCTGACCGAGAACCAAGCCCGCGACTTCTCTCGCGCCTACGACGAGAAAAACGGCGTGATCGGGAAACTGTACGGTTTCACATTCTTGAGTCGTGCCTATGTGCTTTCGTATCTCGGAATGGGAGCCGTCGAGAAAGCCGAAGAGTTCGCCGCTGCCACCTGCGCTGCTGCGCTCTGCTGGCACAAAGACAGCGTCGAAGGAGCGAAAGGGGATGTCAAATTGTTCGACGACGAAGGCAATCCGCTCTATTACGGCGACATCTATTCGTTCCTGCTCCGGCTGGGCGGCCGCATCCGCCGGGCCGACAACAAAGGGGTGCTGGCTATCGTGCAGGGTATGCCGTCCGAGACATGGGCTACGGGCAAAGCGTATAAGGAGGGCGATTTCGTAACCTCCGGCGATCTGCTCTATATCTGTGTCGAAGACCACACCGCCTCGGCCGCTTTCGCCACCGACGAGGCCAAATGGGAGGTCGTAGAGTAACATGGAGACCTGGATTATCTACGTAATTGCGCCCATTGCCGTCGCGCTGGTCAGCTGGATACTCGGAAAGAACGGTCGCCGCATCGACGAGACCTCCAAATTAGTCGGTATGCAGCAGGAGGAGCTCAAACGGCTGGATCGAAAAGTCGAACGGCTCGAAGCGAAGTTAGAAGCGAAAGACGACGCGCTCGATCGCAAAAGTACGATAATCCAGGCCGCCTTTTTGTGCCGCACCCCCTCGGTAAAGTGTCCGGTACTGATCAAGCAAAATGAGTTCAACCAACAAAAGTATAACGATGTCCAGAGGATTGAGAAACCGGAATCCGGGGAATATCCGCCGGAGCACGACGACCTACAAGGGGGAGACGACAAGCCGAGACCCGGCCTTTAAAACATTCGAGAGCATGGCCTGGGGCTATCGCGCCATGTTCGTGCTGCTCGATACCTACAAACGCCGCCACGGGTGCGACACCCTTCGGCAGATGATCGACCGCTATGCACCCCCCGTGGAGAACAACACAGTAGCCTATATCAACACCGTGGCAAGCCGCTCCCACGTGGCGCCGGACAGTCGCATTTCGACGGATAACCGCGAAGTCATGGTACCCATCGTTTCGGCGATGTCTTTCGTCGAAAACGGGGTTCCGGCCGTCGCGGCCGACGTGGAGGCCGGGTGGAAACTGTTCATTCAATACCGGCCATGATGAAATGCGATTCGTGGCTATTGGTAGCCGCCTATGCCGTGCTGGCCGCTCTGGCACTGATGTTTTCCTGCTCGCCGCGCGCCGTGAAAGTCGTGACCGCCTCGCGTGACAGCAGCCACATTCGTACCGAACGCATTGTCGATACCTTCCGCACGAACACCGACAACGCCCTGTTGGCCGCTCTGCTCGAATGCGACAGCCTCGGCCGGGTGCGCATCGCTCGGATGGAAGCCGAGAACGGAGAGCTGGTTCGTCAGATGCTGGAATTACAGAACAACCGACTCCAGGTCGCAGCGCAGGCCCGGGTGCAGGAACGGTGGCGGGAGGTGATTCGATCGGACACCGTAATCCTCCGCGAGGAGGTGCCCGTACCTTACGAAGTCGAGCATGTGAAGACGGAGTATCGTCTGCGCTGTTGGCAACGGTGGCTATGCTGGATCGGCGTTTTCTACCTGTTCCGTACCCTCCTTCGAATCGCCTCCGGATGGCGTAATATGACCTTTAAAAACCTGTTAAAACTTTTCTGAACATGAGTAAAAAAGCAATCGGCCTGACGGAAGAGGGCATCCTGCTCGCTCCGCTGACCGGCGATGCCCTTCCGTCCGAGTCGGACTACTTCTCGCTCGGGAAGACCTACAAAGACACGGCGACCCTTGAAACGGCCGAAGGAGAAACGGTCTCCTGCGAGTGCGAGGAGCTCGACGACCCGGAAGAGGAGACCTACATCCCCGGGAAAACGACCCTCAAATTTTCGACCTCCGATCTCGATCCGGCCAGTTGTCACAAAGCGTTCGGCGGTACACTCTCCGAGAATGGCGGCAAATGGGAGGCACCGGACTCCATTGCCCCGCGCGAAGTGTCCGTCCGGTTCACCACCAAGTCCGGTCTCCGAATGGAGATCGCCCGTGCCAAAATCTTCTCGCGCATCAACTGGGCGATCAAGAAAGACGGCTATGGGCTGCTGGAGCACACGCTGACAGTACTGGTTCCGAAAGCCGCCGGGGTGAAGAAGATGACGATCATCGACACGTCGAAAGCCGTCGTACCTCCGACGCAAAGCGAAGTCTCGACGCAATCCGCATCGGCTCCCGCCTCGACGCAAAGCACGAAAACCACGTCGTCCGCTAAATCGTAGCCATGAACGAAACCACCCACACGAAGCGTCGCGCCGCCGCGACGCTACTGGAGCGAGGGGTGCGGGTGCAGTGCGTATCCGCACCCCTCCTTATACGTCTGTTCGGTTGTCGCCAGTTGTCCATCACGCTCCGCCAGCCGACATTGGCGGAACTGATCCGCATCAGCGAGATTGTCGTCGGCATGGAATTGAATCCCGACGACCTCGATCACCTGACGCTGGAAAAGTCCTATGGCCTGCTCCAGGCACATGGCCGTGCAGCATTGCAGATATTGGCGATCGCCGCTCGTCGGAGAGGTTTGCCGCGGCGATGGTTCGCCCGGTGGCTTAGCCGTCACCTCACTCCGGCGGCATTTGCCGAGGCTTGGATGGTCTTCATGCTGACGGCCGGTGTCTCGGATTTTATCGGCTCTATCAGATTGATGACCACGGTGGACAATCTGAGCCCGAACGTCACGGCGAATCAACAGGCCGAGTAGTCGGCCTGCATAGCCCGTGGGGCATCGTCGCGATGCTCGCCGAAAAATTCGGATGGACTTACCGATATATTCTCCATGAGGTCGCATGGGTCAATATCCGCATGATGCTGGCCGACGCGCCGCACTACGTTTCCGACCGCGAAGCGATTCCGGAGGCGACAGACGACGATCTGCGCGATCTGATAAACTCTTTTTAATCATAGACTATGGCCGACGAATCGGTAGACATACGGTATTTACTCAATTCGGAGGAGTTTGCACGCGAATCGGCCCGAATCGATGCCGCTATTCGCGGTACGGAGCAGACGACCTCTGCCGCGACTGCCAAGATGGAGAGCGATTTTCAACGTCTGAGCAAAGTGGTCGGTAAAATCGGCATTGCTACGGCTCTGGCCGCAGCCGGTCGCGAGGCATTCCGCTTTGCGCGCGATTTCGAAAGCCATATGCGCGAGGTAACGACCATTTCGGATGAAGTTTCGACCCATTTAGATGGGTATAAGGAGAAGATCATCGATCTCAGCGCCACAGTACCAGTGGCTGCGACCGAATCGGCCTCGGCCTTGTACCAGATCGTCTCGGCCGGCCACGACGGGGCGGACGGTATGACGGTTCTCGAAACGGCCGCCCGGGCAGCAGTGGCCGGGGTGACGGAGACGGCCACCGCAGCGGACGGCATCACCTCGATTCTCAATGCCTACCAAAAGAGCGCGTCGGAAGCGGAAAACGTTTCGGATATGATGTTTGCCGCCGTCCGATTGGGTAAAACGACCTTCGGAGAGTTGGCTGCCTATATCGCGCAGGTAACACCGACGGCCGCGGCCTACGGGGTCGAGATGGATCAGGTGTTAGCCGCCATTGCAACCCTGACCAAGTCTGGCGTACCCACCGCCCAGGCGGTGACGCGTATCCGGCAGGCTATCGTCGCCACCTCGAAAGTACTGGGCGACGGAGCTTTCGACAACCGCTCGTTGCAGGAAGCCTTGGCCGAAGTGGCGGCGATGGCCGGAGGAAGCGAATCGAAACTGCGTGCGCTGGTACCCGAAATCGAAGCTGTGAATGGGGTGCTCGGTTTGACGGGAATAAATGCCGAGACGGCTGCCGCGCATCTCGACGAGATGGCCCGGGCCGGCGGAGCGACACGAAAGGCGTTCGACCAACAAATGAAAGACGCCGATAAGCAGATCGAACTGTTGAAAAACAACCTGCTGGCCACTTTTTACGGAATGGGAGACGCAGCTTTAGATGCTGTCGGCGGCTTGGCCGAGGTGCTCAACGAAGCGTTCGCCACCGGGGCTATGGATAAGATGATCGCGACCGTCGGCACACTGGTCGTAGCCTACGGTACCTATCGGACACAACTATTGCTGACGGCTGCGGCCAAACGCGCCATGGAAAATGCCCGCTACGACGAAGAGGCACGCCAGCTGGCCAGTTTGCTGACGAAAGAGCAACAACGCGCGCTGGGAATTACGAACCTGACCCGGCTGACCAAAGAACAGGCGATTGCCGTCCGCGAAAAGATTGCCGCCGAAGCTCGGGCTCTACAAACGTCGGCCCGGTTGGCTGCCGCTGAGAAAACCGCTGCGACCGAAGCGATGCGAGCGGCGCTGCAACGTTCGATCGCCTCCAAAGAGCTCGTCCGCCAACGGCAGGAAGAACTCGCGCAAGCCAAACTGGCCGGCGATGCTGCGCGAGTCGAAGCTGTCGAAGCCGCATTGGCGGCAGCACAGGAAGAACGACACGCAGCGGCGATCGCCCGAAAAACAGCCGCCAATAACCTCTCGGCATCTCGTACCAAAGCGGCCGCGGCCGCCACAGCGGTCAATACGTTGCAAACCCGGCTGGCAGAGGCAACGGACAGGGCGGCGGCTCGTTCGAAAAATCTCCTCACCGTCGCTACGACCCGCTTGGCACGTTCATTCAAAGCGCTAAAAGCGGCGTTTATGTCCAATCCGTTAGGTGCTATCATCACCCTCGTTACGACGGCGGCGACAGCCATGTCGCTCTTCGGCGACGACACAGAAAAAGCAACTGAAAATACCCTTGGATTAGCCCGAGCAAATAAAAAATCCTCGGAGGAAATAGATACTGAGATCTCGAAACTGCAAGCATTGCAAGATGTTGTTAATAATGCAAACAATTCGTATGAAGAAAGACGGAAAGCGTTAAATCGGTTGAAAGAAATCGTTCCTTCTTATCATGCAGAATTAACCTCGGAAGGACAATTAATCAATAACAATACCGAATCCCTCCAGAAGTATCTCAAAGAGTTTGAAAAATCAATCCGCCTTAAAGCTGCGCAAGAAGAATTAGAGGAGGCATATAGGCAAAAGAGGTTACAAGAGAAAGAACGAAGCAAGGCTCAAAATGAACTAAAGTTAGCAGAGAGCAGGATTCCTCAGAATGTTTCGCAAATGGGATACGGGGAGGCTGGTGTTATCTCGACTCGCGCATCTTTCAATGAAGTAGATAGAGCCAAACAGAAGGTTCAAGACGCAGAATTGGAAATTGCCAAGGTGGATAAAGCTATACAGGAACTGAATAATGAAATAACTCGGCGGTCTAATATAGTCGAAGCGAACGATAATGCGACTAAACAAGTCGAGACAGTCGCGGCGCGCGTAGCCGCTCTGCGCAAGGCGATTGCCGCAGGGGAAAAGGAGTTGAAAAAAATGCGTTCGGGCGAATCTACTGCCACTGAGGCAGAGATTACCAAAGCGAGCGAAGATTTGAAAAAACTGCGCGAAGAGCTGGCAACTTATACCGGGGTTACGGAGAAAGAAGGAGTCTCTGCCGCCAAACGAGTACAGGAGGTCGGACAAACGGTACGGCAGGCCGAACTGGACACGCAGGCCCAACGGATTGCCGCCATGCGTGATGGCAAAAACAAACGACTGGCCGAAATCGACCTCGAATATCAGCAAACGCTGGCAAAAATCGACAAATCGAAAGCGGAGGCCAAACAAAAAGGAGCTACAGGCGATCAACTTACCGGATTCGACCGTCAAGCCTCCGAGGCATTTCGCAAGATGGTCTATGCCAAAACGGAAGTCAATCGTCAATATGCCGAGGAGACACAGGAGACCTATCGCGAGTTGAGCGAAGTTTTTCTGACCGAAGAGGAGCGGAAGACCCGGGCCGTCGAAGAAGAGGCGAACAAACGACGCAAGAAAGCCTTCGACGACGTACGAGCCGGAAATATCAGCGGCCGAGAGTTCGTGGAGATCAACGTAAAGATCGACCGTGCGGAAGAGAAAGAGAAATTCGATTTGGAAGTCGAGCGTTACCGTCGATATACAGAAGAGCGGATGCGCATTGAGGAGCAGTTCAACGAGGATGTAGCCCGGCTGCGAAAAGAGCGTCCGGGCGGAGGAGCGGAAAACGAGATTGAACAGAGAAAATCGATTCGGGATTCTGAACTCAAAACCTTAACCGAGGAATTAGGCATTACGCAAGAGGGGTTCGTCTCTTTTGTAGATTCCCTGGTATACTACGGAACGGAGAGTCTGATCTCAATCATCCATGAGGCCCAAATCGAATTGGATAAGCTCGGCAAAGAGGGTGATCCGGCCAAACGTGCCGCCCAGCAGAAACGGCTGAATGCAGCACAAAAAGAGCTGGAACGACGAAATAAAAAAGGCGGACAAACCAACGCGCCGACCTCGAAAGAGTTGAAGACATGGGCCGAATTACAACGTGTTCTGAACGACGTATACGACTCTTTCGGTGAAATCGGCGAGGCGATAGGCGGCACGGCCGGCGAAGCGATCGAGTTAGGAGGTGAGATCGCCACGGCCATGACACAGCTTATCGGCAGTATTTTACAAGTAGCAGACAGTGGTGCAACGGCCGTGCAAAGCACGTCGGAAGCCACTTCGACCGCTATCAAGGGAGTGGAAAGTGCATCGGTCATTCTTGCTGTCATCAGTGCGGCCTTGCAGGTGGCTACGAAAATCGCGCAACTGTTTACGAAAGACCACGAACTGTCCGAGGAGACCATCAAGACCTACGAGGCCTATATGGATGTGACAGACAAGCTCATCGATCGACAAAAGGACTTGTTGGAGGTCGTGACGGGCGTTCAGGCTGTGATGGCATCGAAAGAGGGGATCGAAACGATCGAAAAGCAGATCGAGGCGACTCGCGAACTGGGTAAAGCGTACCTCAAATCGCGTGCAAGGAATAACCACAGTTACGGCTATAAGACAGAAAAAAGACTCATTGATTACTGGAAAGACATTGAGGCCGCCGGGTTCGATTGGTATGCTCTGAAAGGAACCGGGAAGATGGAGGGTTTGTTCGATCTGTCCTCTGAAGAGTTGAAACGTTTGCAAAAGGAGCTTCCGATCGTATGGGCCAAACTCGACGAAGAGACACGGAAATATTTGGAAACAATTATCGAATGCGGCGATAAGATGGAAGAACTCGGAGAAGCGACCAACGAAGCTTTATCCGGTTTTACGCTCGACGATGCGCGGGACGAGTTGCTGGACTTCCTAGACGATATGGACGCTACGTTCGACGATGTGGCCGAGAATTTCCAAACCACCATGATGCACGCCATCAACCGCGTAGTGGCATCCGGCCTGAACGATAAGCTGAAGAAGTGGTACGAAAAGATGAGTACCTATCTGGAAGACGGAAAACTCTCAAACACCGAACTGGACGATCTGCAAAAAGAGTACGAGGAGATTTATCGCGATGCAGTTCAAAAACGAGACACCGCCTATGCCGCTGCCGGTCTGGTTCCCGGCATGGGTACGGACGGAGGGTTGAGCGGCGAGATTCGGGAAAACATCACCGAAGAGACCGCCACCCGGTTGGAGGGGCTGTTTCGGGTGACATACGATAAAGTCGCCGAGTTGCGTCAGTTGGCCGGCGAACAGTTGCAGTCTCTCCGGAACGGCTTTGCAGACGTGAAACTGATTCTGGAACGCGAAATTCTGATTGAGGAAAACACCCGTCGCACGGCAGATAACACCGACGGTCTACGCGACCGGTTGGAACAACTTTTAACGGCATTGTCCGACTTGAATCGGGGAGGTGGAGTCTATGCCAAGTGAGTACTACGTGAACGGACAGGCCCTGTCGGCTTTCGGCTTCATCCCGGGTCACGCGCCGGGGAGCAATCTGGCACTCTCCGGCGCGTGGGATATGCCCAAGCGAGCGGGCGAATGTTACCACACCTGGCAGGAGGAGAAGGGCATAGAGCCCTATGTAGAGGAAGAAGACCTGCTCTTCGGCCCGCGCGAAATCCGGCTGACGGGTTCCATCTTCAGCGAGAATCGCCCGCTGTTTCGTGAACGATTGGAGGCATTCCGGGCCTTTATCCAGACCCTTCCGCCAACATTCGAGTTGCGATGCGACTGGGGCCAGTGGCAGGTGAGTCGAAAGACGAAAGCGACCGTCGAACTGAAAGCATCGCGCGCGGCACGCATTACGCTCGTCTTTCACGAGTTCGCTCCCGATTTGTCCGGCACTGCACCGGCGCAATGGATTCTGGCCACCCGTTTTTGGAACGAACGCGGCGTATGGATCGACGACGCGCTGTGGTACGATCGGATGGAGACCGGCGTCTGGCTGTTGGAGACGGGGCTGTGGAACACCGCCGGAGTGTGGGATCGGAACGGTGCCTGGTACGGCAATCCACGAGCGGACATAGACGATTGGCTGTGGGAGAGTTTCGGCATGATCCTCTCGGAAGTCGCCGAGGTGGCCACGATTCCCGCCCGACGAGAGATCAAAATCACCCAACCGGCCGCCCGAGAGACGCTCTACGTGCCGGGCGGACAGGAACCGGGGTCGCTGACCCTTTCGGGCTGGTTGGTGGCGGCCGACATGGCCGATTTCGAACGAAAGGTGCGTTCGCTGTACTGGTTGTTCGGTTCCGCCGGAGTGCGCCGACTTCGACATCAGGGACGGACGTACGACTGTTTCGCCACCGAAGGCTTCACGCTGACCGGCATACAGAAACGCGAAAAAACCTATGCAAAATTCAAAATCAAACTCTTGGAGTGTGGAAACGAATAACCGGATAACCGTACACCGGGCCGATTCCCCGGTCTGTGCTCTGCCCTTGGGCCAAAAAATGGAACTTTCGGCCAAACTGATGGGTGAACTGACCATTCGCTACGACGTCACCGTTCCGGAACCGCTCGACCTGCGGGCCGGGGACTATATTGAGTGGCAAGACGTACGATACAGCCTGTTCGAGGAGCCGGATTACAAACAGACCGCCGGGGCTTATACATACAATCTCGTCTTTTACGCCCCTTATCATCTCCTATCCCACATCCTGCACAAAGACGAGGGAGCAACGATCTTTCCCTATATCGGAGGCCTGCGCGAGCATCTGAACGCCTTGCTGACCTCGATTCGGGCCGTCGATCCGGCGTTCGAACTGGAGACCGAAGAGGAAAATGGAACTCAGCTCCTCGAATTTTCGGACACCTACTGCCTCGACGCCCTGACCGAGATCTGCGAAGCGTTCCAGGTCGAATGGGAGATACGCGACAAGACGATCCTCGTCCGCAAACGCATCGGACTCGACACCTCCTATCGCTTCGCCTACGGTTGCGGCAACGGCCTCTATGCCTTGGAGAAGAAGGGAATCACCAACAGCCGGGTCGCTACGCGGCTGTACGGCCGGGGCGGCTCCAAGAACCTGCCGTCCTACTATCGACAGGAGGAGAATCCGCGACCGGAGACACTCGTCTTCGAGGGGCTTTATCTGGAAAAGAACGTCGCCCGCTACGGAGTCCGCGAAGAGATAGTGACGTTCGACGACATCTACCCGCGCCTGCGCGACGCCCGGCTTACGGAGGTCGTCGAACCGGCCGACCTCGCGACCGCCACTTCATGGAGCGTTCGAGTCTCGCTGCCGTTCGACCTGAACGACCACCTCGGCGAAGAGGATGCACAGATCAAGTTCACCGACGGCGAACTGACCGGCGAGGGCTTCACGGTAACGCACTACGACCCGGCGACCGGTATGCTGAAATTCAACGTCTCGGAGAGCAACGGTTACAAGCTCCCCTCCGCGACGCGTCGCCCTCGGGTCGGCGACTCCTATGTGCTGCTGCACATCGTTATGCCGCAGTCCTATGTGGACGACGCCGAGGCCGAATTGAAAGAGGCCACCCAAAAAGAGCTCGACCGGCGTTGCGAGAAGCGTTACGCCTTCACCCTCGACATCGACCCGCGCTACATCCGCCGTCACCACATCCGGTTATGGCCCGGCGACAGCGTCGTCGTCTGCGAAACGCCGACTTCCGCCGGCAGCTCGATCCGCATCACGGAGCTTACTTATCCGCTCTACGACCCCCGCCGTCTTTCCCTCGTTCTGTCCGATACCATTCTCTATTCGTCTTATGCCGAGAAGATCGAGGGAGACATTCAGGACGTCACGAAAGAGGTCGATACCGTCTATCGCGAGGCACGAGCCTTTTCGCGCCGGGCGTGGCGCGACGCCGAGGAGCTGGCCTCAAAGCTCGAATCTCTGCGCGCCGAGCTGTTGCTGGTCGGCAATCATGCCGGGCAATTCGTCGTCGGGGCTACCTTTACGGCCAATTCGGACAACGACCCCGACCGGTTTACAGCCACCGAAGGTAAGTTACAGCACGCCGTATATAAGGGGGCGACCGATGGTATTTGGCGACTCGGGAGTGCCCGTATCGTCCTCGAATCCCCCGAAGCACATTACCTCTATGCCCGGTGCAGCAAAACGAACGATAACGGATTCTTCTATGCGACTACCGAGCGTATCGAGGTCGAAGACCTGGAGGGATGGTACCACTTTCCGGTCGGAGTAATCAGCTCGCCGTTCGAGGGGGCACGGGTTTTCAACACCACACATGGGTTCACCCAGATCGCCGGCGGCAGCCTGACGACCGGCAAAATACAGGATGCGGCCCGTCGTCTGGTGATCGACCTCGACAACGGCACGATTACCGGGCCGGTGACGTTCAAAAATGACGACCATTTCGAGACCATTGCAGACGGCGGCCTGCTACTGACCTCGCTCATTAAGACGATAGCCGACGGCATCGAGACGGGCGGTCTGGCCGCCAATCAGGATAATATCCTGCTTTGGGGCGGCGGTACCTATGAGGCTGCCTTGAAATCGCTTGCCAAAATCATCTTGCGACACGACGGGTCGGGTCAGCTGGCCGGCGGCCAAATCACTTGGAACCGGGACGGCCAACTGGCCGTAAACAACGGTGCGAAAATCGGAAAATTCGACATTATCGATGGCGGCCTCGATTGGGAGACCGGAGGGCTAACCGAAGGAGATATAGTCCTCCCGTACGGACATATCCGAATCAATCCCAACGCCATGGGGCCTGTTCTGGAGGTCAGAGGCTCTGGCCTCAGTACTATGAAAGTTGAAGGTGACCTACTCATGCAATACGGTTGCATTCAAAACTTCGGCATAAAATCACGTTCAATTTCATGTGATTACACCATAACAGAAGACGGTATTGTCGTATGCGACAACACCGAAAAAATAACCGTCACCCTGCCAATTGACCCTTTCCCGGGGCAAATGATCTACGTTCGTCGAAACTACTCCGGAGCCGTCGATGTGAAAACCGCCGACGGTTCCCTGATTCGAAAAGGCAACAGCGAGTTCACTTCCCACGCTATTGGAGGCGTAGGCTGGACACACCTGTATATCTATCACCAAGAGGGTTATCAACGATATCGTTGGTTGATCAACCTGATTACGCACTAAGTCTTAAAAAATCTTACGAGATGACCGCATTTTACAAACCCGCCCAGGGCGACTCGGCCGCTACAGTGGCCGAGGGTTACGACCGTAATTTTCAACAACTCGAAGCCTCGAAAGTCGATGCCGCCGATCATGCCGGTCTGATGACCGATACCGAACGCGAAAAACTGGCCGACATCGAAGAGGGCGCTAATGCCTACACCCATCCTGAAAGCCATCCGGCCAACATGATTACCGACACGGAAGAAAAGGTCGTTATGACCGCCGAAGAACGCGAGAAACTTTCCGGAATCGAAGAGGAGGCCAACGCTTACACCCTGGCTCCGGCCACGGCCACGGAGTTGGGCGGCGTCAAGGTAGGCGAGGGGCTGGAGATCGCTGAAGACGGGACGCTATCCGCTACAGCCAGCGACGGAACCGGCGGAGGCGTCGGACAAGCATATCCTGGAACTACATCAGGAGAGATATTTAACGACTACTCCAGCAATAAAGCCGAAGGAGATTATTCTCATGCAGAGGGGAGAGGTACGATTGCTTCAGGGATCTATTCCCATGCCGAAGGACAAGGATCCAAAGCTGCGGGGAGGTTTTCTCATGCAGAAGGGTATCAAGGTTTTTCGATTGGTGATTATAGCCACTCAGAAGGACAACGTACTCACGCAAATGGTAACATCAGCCACGCGGAAGGATACACCACCATAGCTTCTGGTTATATCTCTCATGCAGAAGGTGAAGTAACAGTGGCGTCAGGTTATATCTCTCATGCAGAAGGAGCATATTCAGAAGCTAAAGGTCGTTATTCTCATGCTGGAGGTTTTTCTACAAAAGCCGATTGTTACTGCCAAACAGCTATTGGAATATATAATATACAAGAGTCTACACCGCCGTTGAGTTACTATTCTGCTGATAAAAAAGCTTTCTCTATCGGTAATGGACAAAGCGAGGGAGAGCGAAGCGATGCCTTTCGTGTCTTCTTCAACGGAAACGTCGAAGCCGACGGCACCTATACTTCACCGGCTGCCGACTACGCCGAACTCTTCGAATGGGCCGACGGAAATCCCAACAACGAAGACCGCGTAGGTCGGTTTGTTGTGCCGGAGGGTTCTAAAATCCGACTGGCAACCCCGGACGACACCTATATCCTCGGTGTGGTATCGGGCGCGCCGAGCGTCATCGGCGACAACCCGCTGGCTTGGCAAGGAAAGTATGCGAATGATGAGTGGGGCCGACCTATCTATGAAGATGTAGAGGTCGAATATGAAGATATTGAAAACGGGGAGCCGGTTATGAAAACCCGCATGGACAAAGTGCGCAAACTGAATCCGGATTACAATCCGAAACAAACCTACACGCCACGCTTGAAGCGTCCCGAATGGGATGCGGTCGGAATGGTCGGTAAACTACTCATTCAACAAGACGGCAGTCTGAAAGCTGGCGGCTTCTGCACGCCGGGACAAGAGGGCCTCTCAACGACCTCGCAAACGGGCTACTATGTACTGGAAGTTATCAACGATACCCAAGCGAAGATCATTGTCAAATAACTTCGTAGGCAGAGAAAAGCCCTCCGACCTCTATACAGAGTCTCAATTTGCAAGAAAAGGGCATGTCTGCACTTGAGGTTTTAAACCCTCGATTGCAGATGTGCTCTTTTCTTGTAAAATTTTAGGAGTGCAATCTGTTTCAGATTATATACCTTTGAGATGGCCTATTGGGTTTAAACGGAAGACTGTTGGGAAATCAGTCAAGTAAAACAACACTCGTCTACAGATGTCAGATTTTAGAAAGCAATTTCGGAAAATTATAGAAACTACTTATATCCCATCCAATATGGATCGAGAATCGAAATCAAAGGTGTGGATTGATATTCATAAGGCAGTCCTTTCGAATATACCGAAAAAACTATTTCGCTATAGAGGCGTGAATAACTATTCTGTTGAAGATTTTAAGAACGGAACCCTATCGTTGTGTCATGCCGGAATGTTTCCTGATAAATATGATTCCTATGTATATGTAAATCAAGACAAAATACGTGAAGACCTTGAAAGGTCATTGAGAGACGGATTGCAAATGGTTCTCTCACATATCGCACAAAAATCGCCCAATATAAAGGCAGAAAAAGCAGCTTTAATCAGTTACTACAAGGAATGTGGATATACGGATGATCAAATCGTAGACAAGATATTTAAAGATGAATATATTGGTTTTTGCAACCACATTCAGGCCGCAGTAAAAAAACAAGAATCTCGTTTTCGTACTCCCCGCAATAGTGCCAAAATCGCTTGCTTCACAGAAAGCGTACAATCCAAATATATGTGGGACAGATATGCTGACGGATATAAGGGTTTCGCATTGGAATACAATTTGAAAGATTGCATCTTTAGATATGTTCAACAGGCATTAAATGTATGTTTATTTCCTGTTATATATACAGACTTAAGACCCGATGTTACATTAGATGAAGGGATTATCTATACATATGAATATTTTAAACAAATCGACGACAAGCATCCTCTGCTTAACGCTCTGATATCCAGTATGTCAATTAATGAGTTGCATTGGTATAAATCTTATCTTTATAAAGATAAAAACGAATACGAACACGAGCGTGAATGGAGAATGCTTTATTACAACCTCAAGAACGAACATGATTATGAGTCAATACCAGACGTTGGATGCCTAACAGCAATATATTATGGCCCAGATATAACTCAAGAGAATAGAGATGTCTTGCATGAAATAGCCATTAAAAAGGGATTAGAGGAGTATAAGGTAGATATTGACACTGAAAGCCGTAAATATGATTTAAGGATAACAGCAATTAAATAGCATATAAAATTTTTCGTACTTTTCGTTTTGCAAAGTCGGTACTTTCCGTTTTGCCGATTATACGATAAATCACATATCGCAAAAGAAATCGCCCCCACCCCCCCCGTAACTTTCGGCGAAAACCCACCCCCGCACCTCATCCCGAAAAATAAGCGTACCTTTGTACCGATGTACCAGCCCACCATAAGCACCGACCAACTCGACACCTGCCCCCTCTGCCACTTTCCCGGCCGGATCCTCGTCGTAGACAGCCCCGAGACCCTCCTCGAAGCCGAACGGATACTCTCCGGCGCCACCCTCCTCGGCTACGACACCGAGACCCGCCCCTCCTTCGAGAAAGGCATCCGCCACCCCCTCTCCCTCATCCAGATCGCCACCGCCGACACCGCCCTCCTGTTCCGCGTCCGCCTCCAGCCCCTCTCCGCCCCCCTCTGCCGTCTCCTCTCCTCCCCCGACGTTCTGAAAATCGGCGCCGCCCTCCGCGACGACCTCCGCAGCATGCGCCGCGTCGCCGACCTCCTCCCCGCCGGCTTTCTCGACCTCCAGACCCTCGTCCCCCACTGGGGCATCCAGGAACTCAGCGTCAAGAAGATGGCCGCCATCGTCCTGGGCCGCAAAATCTCCAAAGCCCAACGCCTCACCAACTGGGACGCCGACCCCCTCACCCCCGCCCAGCAAGACTACGCCGCCCTCGACGCCTGGGTCTGCCGCGAAATCTACCTCCGCCTGCGCGCCGACGACCCCCGCCTGATGGAACGCCTTCAGGAACAGCACCTCCGTCAGCAGCCCATCTGTCCCGAACCCTCCGCCGCCGCAGCCGTAGGGCGTAAACCCGCCCGCCGCCCTCGCCGCCGCCCCCGTTCCCACTCCACCCACAACACATCCGACAACAACCATGACACAACCCCTTCCCCGTCTGACCCTTCGACCCGGTAAAGAACAATCCCTCCAGCGACGCCACCCCTGGGTCTTCTCCGGCGCCATCTCCCGCGCCGACCGCCAGCCCCAGGAAGGCGACCTCGTCGACCTCTACACCTCCACCGGCGACTTCATCGCCCGCGGCCACTGCGGCATCGGCTCCATCGCCGTCCGCATCCTCACCTTCGACCCCGCCGAGACCATCGACCCCGACTTCTGGCACCGCCGGCTCCAGGCCGCCTACCGCCTGCGCCAGACCCTCCGCCTGACCGACACCCCCTCCACCACCTGCTACCGCCTCGTCCACGGCGAAGGCGACAACCTACCCGGCCTCGTCATCGACATCTACGGCACCACCGCCGTCATCCAGGCCCACTCCGTCGGCATGTACCTCGTCCGCCACCAGCTCGCCCACGCCCTCCGCACCGTTTACGGCCCCGAGCGGCTGCACGCCGTCTACGACAAAAGCTCCGGCACCCTTCCCCCCAAGAGCGGCCTCGACCCCGTCGACAGCTACCTCTGGCGCACCGACGACCCCACCCCTCATCCCCTCGACCCCCGCCTCGTGCTCGAGAACAGCCACCCCTTCCGCGCCGACTGGGAAGGCGGCCAGAAGACCGGCTTCTTCCTCGACCAGCGCGACAACCGCGCCCTCGTCGGCCACTACGCCCGCGGCCGCCGCGTCCTGAACACCTTCTGCTACACCGGCGGCTTCTCCGTCTACGCCCTTCGCGGCGGCGCCCTCTCCGTCGACTCCGTCGACAGCTCCGAGAAAGCCATCCGCCTCTGCACCGAGAACATCGCCCTGAGCACCCCCACCGTTCCCCACCGCGAACTCGTCGCCGACGCCCTCGCCTACGTCCGCCAGATGCCCCCCGACGCCTACGACCTCGTGATCCTCGACCCTCCCGCCTTCGCCAAACACCAAAAAGCCCTCCCCAACGCCCTCCAGGGCTACAAACGGCTCAACGCCGCCGCCCTAGAGAAGATGCCCGCCGGCAGCCTCCTCTTCACCTTCAGCTGCTCCCAAGCCGTCTCGCGCGAACAGTTTCGTTTAGCCGTCTTCAGCGCCGCCGCCCAGGCCGGCCGCCGCGTCCGCATCCTCCACCAGCTGACCCAGCCCGCCGACCACCCCGTCAACATCTACCACCCCGAAGGCGAATACCTGAAAGGCCTCGTCCTCTACGTCGAGTGACCCTTTTTTGTTCGGCACACCCCTTGCGTGTTTCAACCGGTTTTTATACATTTTATTGTAATTTTTTAAATCGAAACCCTCTTACAGATACTTTTAGAGGCGATTTCACTTTTTAAGTTTCAATCGAATTTAAATATAATGTAGTAACTTTTAAATATTGTGTTGTAAAAATGCAACATAATGCAGCAACGGAATCGCCCCGACCCATTTCGTTTCGACTTGTGTAACGGACTGATAAATAGAGTGATAGATTGCCGATTTTCCCGGCATCCGAAGCCCTCCCTCCTCCCCCGCGACCAGCAGAGCCCGAGAACCCTCCCTCCGCTTTTTTTCGGCCTTTTTTCGGCCCCCTAAAATTTTGATTTCCAACCCCTAAAAACCCCCACCGCGAGATACTAAACGCCCCCCGCGCCACGTTTTACCATGAAAGCCCCGAGCAAGATGAAACGCCGTTATTTGATCCTTCTGATCCTCATCGGGTTACAGCAGCTGTCCCAGCCCGTTTCGGCCCTCCAGCAGATCCGCGCCCGTCCCGTGCTCAAAGGCGACAAAGAGTACAACGCCATCCTGCTGCACGTGGCCCAGTACTTCGTTCTGACCATCCCCGACGGCCGCACCGTCGGCGACATCGACGCCGCCGTTCGTTGCACCTTCGTGATCGCCCCCGACGGCGCCCTTCGCCAGCTGGAGATCGAGAACGAGACCGACGGCTGGACCGGTTTTTTCGAAGAGAAAAGCCGCACCGAGATGTGGCTTCGCGACGCCGTTTTAGAAGGGATGCGTCGCATTCCCGCTTTCGATATGAGCCGGATCCGCGCCTCGAAATCGGCCAAGAAACGCACCGTCGTCTTCTCCTTCGGCCGTCCCGGCACCTCCACCGATATCCCCTCGATGGGTTTCCACCAAGAGTCCGTCGACGCCAATACCCGGCAGTCTATTTCCGAGCAACAGCAAGCCATTCGCGACGGCAAAGCCGTGAGCGAACAGCCGCGTTACGGGATGACCCGCTCCGAAGCCGAGCGTCGTTATCGGAACCAGACCCCCGCGTGGGCCGGTTTTACCGACGAGAACATCCGTTCGACCATGCGTCCGAAGTACGAACCCGACCGTCAGTCCTTGCCGGTACTTCGTCCTCCTCACCCTCGTCCGCCTCGTCGCGACAGCCTTCCCCCGTTGGAAGTCGCCGTGACCCTGCAATAGGACGAGTGTAAAACCATCGATTTTCGTTTGGCTATTCGCGTCAGAACCGAGTTCTTTGTCACCGCCTCACAAAGATTTGCGCCGCCGGCAGTTTTAGGATGCGCAGCATCCGTCTGAAGTCTTTTTGGTTCTTTTTCTTCAGAAAAAGAACAGTACCCTCAAATCATCGCGCGCCCCGCCTTAGGAGGGAAATCGTCAAAATGCACTTGTGCGTTTTGACAAGATTTCCCCAGGCGCGCGAACAAAGAGTTGGGCTGAGGCGGTTAAGCGATACGCAGTATCGCTCCGTCCCGCCGGGGCGCCCATCGGGCGTTTTGCTAGGGTTCTCTTTGCCTTATTAACCGGACGCCGCCCGCGCAGGGCAGTTTCATCCGGGTCGAAGCTCGACCGCGCGCCACGCCTTAGGAGGGAAATCGTCAAAACTTGCTTGCACGTTTTGACAAGATTTCCCCCGGCGCGCGAACAGAGAATGGAGATAGAGGCGCCCATTAAAAGACGCCGTGCGTCCGTTTATTCCGAGAGGCAGCGCAACTGAAGACCGTAGGCGCGGCTGCTCGCGTAGCTGGGATTGAGGTACGTCACGTAGAAATCCAAGTACACCCCATTGATTCCGTTCACAAACGACGAATAACTGAACCCGTGACTGCCGACGTAGCTCAGCCCGCCATCGGCTCTCTCGCGGAAGCCCGGGGCGGCCAGATTCAGGATAATAATAAAGGTCAGTATATCAGATACTTCCCCCGTTTTTCGAGAAACCCCCTCGACGGCCTCCAGAACCCCCTGATCTGCGGCGTCACCCGACACCCCGCCTCCAGAAACAACCGTCTTAACTGCCGCGTTCCCAGTACCTTATCGAACATCGCCAACCGGCCCTCCGCCGCCTCTTCCAACGGCTTGTGTCCCGGCGCCATCGCCGCCAGCTCCTGTAGGATGTAGAAAGGAACCAGCGTAAAGAGAAGAGAATCAGCCTCCCCCGCCTCCCTCGGCAGGAAAATCTCCACCCCGTGCATCATCGTCCCCTTGTCCGCCCCGTAGAACGGCCGGTAGTGAATCGGTCGGAAGCGACACCCCGCCAGCTCCGGCAACCCGTTGAGCCTCCGCGCCAACCCCTCCGCATCCCCGATCCACCCCGCCGCCACCGTCCGGAACGGCAACGTGTATCCCACCCCGATATGGAGCGTCCCCAGCTCCCCGATCGTCCCCGTCGCCGGATAGTAGAGCGCCCCCTCCGCCGTCGGAATGTGCGGCGACGTCGCCACCCACGGCAGCCCGCACTCCTCCCACCCCATCTCCCGTCGCCACCCCTCCATCGGAATCACCGTCAGCCCGCACCGCGCCCCTCCCCGCAACATCCCCTCCCCGTCGAGCATCCTCGCCAGCTCGCCCACCGTCATCCCGTGAATGTACGGTATCGGATACGCACTCACGAACGATGCGTATCCCGCCTCGATCTCCTCCCGCCCCTCGACCCGGCATCCTCCCAGCGGATTCGGCCTGTCGAGCACCACCACCGGCACCCCCGCCTCCGCCGCCCCCTCCATCACCCGTCCCATCGTCGAGATGTACGTGTAGCTTCGCGTCCCGATGTCCTGAATGTCGAACACCAGCACCTCCACCCCCTCCAGCATCTCCCTCGTCGGCCTCGTCGTTCGTCCGTACAGGCTGAACACCCTCACCCCCGTCCGCTTGTCCACCCCCGACGCCACCGCCTGCCCCGCCTCCGCATCCCCCCGCACCCCATGCTCCGGCCCGTAGAGCGCCGCCAGCTCGAACATCCCCCTCCGTGCCGCACTGTCCAAAAT